>JAITVU010000270.1 GCA_031285645.1 Oscillospiraceae bacterium
CCTGCGCCTTCCCGCCCACCCGGATTTGGAGACAATCTTTCTGGAACAGGATAAATTGCTGGTTGTGCTGCCGGCAAATCACCCGCTGGCCGGTTGTGAACGCTTCCCTGTCAGCGCGCTCTGCGACTATCCTTTTATTCTCCTGAAAAAGGGCGCGAAGTCGGATATCTCACAGGTGCTTGAGCAATGGGATATTAAGCCGAATATCCACTTCACCACTTGGGATGATTACGCGATTATGTCGATGATTGAAAGCGGGCTTGGTATCAGTATTTTGCCGGAACTTATCCTGCGGCGCATTCCTTACAGGGTTGTGGCCAAAGAATTGGAGGCGCCCGCTTATCGCAAAATCTGCCTGGCGATTCGCGATAGAAAAACGGTTTCGCTGGCGGTGCGCCGCTTCATTGACTTTTTGCCCTATAGAAACGATTGACAGGCCTCTTTACCTGTGGCCCGACGGGTTATAATGCCGGAGTAGAGGCCGGGCTTTATTCTATAGTCATATAAGCTTTGAAACGAATACAGTTTTAAACGGTTCTGGGGCCACGCTGACTATGTTAAAGGCTTTTGAGCCTTGCCCGCCGCGGCAGGCGCAGCCCTTGAATAGAAACACAATGGCCCTCCCCACAAGGCGCGCGTTTTTTATCCTCCGGAACAGCGCGGCGGGAATCATGACTGTTTCTTTCCGTTTATCCCCAGGGACTCGCGTACCGGAACCGTTACCGTCTCCTCATACGCCATGAAACAGTGATCGATATGCGCTTTGTCCGGCGCCTTTGTAAAAATGCTGACAACCGGCACTATAACAAGACCCAGCAACATGGCGCAGGCGCCGGCATTGATCGGCGACTGCAAGGCGGCCGGGAACAAGCCTTTAGCCGTGATATTGAGTGTCATAAACACCGTGCTGAATATAAAACAGCACCACACGGAGACCTTGCTGGCACGTTTCCAGTACAGGCCGTACAGGAAGGGCGCAAGAAAGGAGCCCGCCAGCGCGCCCCACGATATGCCCATGAGCTGCGCGATGAAGATGAGGCCCTGTTTGTACTGCACAACCGCGATGACCGCCGAAATCAACACAAAGACAACGACAAGCAGGCGAATAATAAGAAGCTGCCTTTTCTCGTCCAGCTTTTTCATGAGCCCGTCTTTGAGAAAGTCAAGGGTGAAGGTTGAGGCGGATGTCATGACAAGCGCCGACAGCGTGGACATGGAGGCGGACAGCACCAGCACGACAATAATGCCGATCAGAACCGGGGAAAAGCTGGAAAGCATGGTTGGAATCACGGCGTCATAGCCGTCTTTCGCGATATCAATTTTATCGGAGAACAGACGCCCGAATCCGCCCAGGAAGTAGCATCCGCCCGACACGACAACCGCGAAAAGAGTGGATATGATCGTTCCCTTATGAACCGCCCTCTCGCTCTCAATGGCGTAGAATTTCTGCACCATCTGCGGCAGGCCCCAGGTGCCGAGCGATGTGAGGATCACAACCCCCAGCAAAGAGATGGGATCGGGGCCGAAAAAGGAGGCGAAGACGCCGGGCGTATTGGATGCAGCCGCATCCTCCACCCTGGCGAGGGCGTCGAGCGACGCCATGAATCCGCCGTTTGTTTTAAGTACGGCCGCGATGACGGTGACAATCCCCGCGAGCATAATGATGCCCTGGATAAAATCGTTCACCGCCGTTGCGAAGTAACCGCCGGCTATAACATAAATGCCGGTCAAAACAGCCATCGTGACAATGCACACGGTGAAGTCGATGTCAAAGGCCATCGCGAAGAGCCGCGACAGGCCGTTGTAGAGTGACGCCGTGTACGGGATCAGGAAAACAAATATAATGATGGAGGCGCCGACACGCAGCCCCTTTGACTTAAAGCGCTCGCCAAAAAAAGCGGGCATGGTCGCGCTGCCGAGATGCCTTGTCATCACCCTTGTGCGGCGGCCCAGGAGTACCCATGCGAGCAAAGAGCCGATGATGGCGTTGCTAAGGCCGATCCATGTAGAGGCGATGCCGAAGCGCCAGCCAAACTGTCCGGCGTAGCCGATAAACACAACAGCCGAAAAATAGGAGGTACCGTAGGCAAAGGCCGTCAGCCAGGGACCGACGGACCGCCCGCCAAGCACGAAGCCGTTCACATCCGTGGCGCGCCGCCTGAAATAAAGCCCGACACCGACCGTAATGACAAAGAAGACCACGAGCATACTGACTTTGATAAGCATTTCTGACACACCTTTCGGTATAGGATTTGTCCGAAGGGCGCAAAAAAGCCGCCTTCGGATAGATTATCCGAGGGCGGCGTAATACCGCGGTACCACCTCAGTTCCGCGCGGCTTCACAGCGCGCGCGCTCATCGGGTACTGACATACCCCTAACGCTGTAACGGGCGTCCCCGTCGCACCCTACAAGACTATCCCGCAAAGTGGAAAGCCCTTCAGAACGCAGCTCACGGGATGTATTCATCCGTCCGCACACTCACCGGCTCGCACCGACCGCCGGCTCTCTGGCAGCATGCCTATTGACAGATTACTCTTTCCCGGTCATCGCCTTTCTAATTTTGGATTTTAAACCACTAAAGCAATTTTGTCAAGTGTTTTTTGTCGTGAATGTTAATTAATTAAAAACACGGTCAAATCAGAGGCGCTGTCATACACTGTTAAGAGGAAGCGTAAGCTTTGTGAAGAATCGCCGAAATTGCCTGTCCGCCACGGGGGAGTGCGCATGCTGAATCCTGAAGAACTCGCCGCCGCGGTGACAGCCGCCGCGATCACAATATCCAAAAACCTGAACGCCCGGGATACGGCTGTTTTGGCGGCTGTCTTCACACAGTTGGGCGACACGCTTGTTACCATTGTAGCCGCCAGGGACAGAATAGAAGACGCGGGTTCCTTCGCATTGGGTAGCGTTAAAGAAGATGGTGAAACAACTGCGCCCAAACAGCCGGAAAACAAAAACTGACAAAGCTGTCTTCGTCAGTTTTGAGTATTCAATATCCTTGTTTTTTACCGCGCCCCTAATCCTCAATGACACGGCCGTCGGTCGAAAGCGTCACAACCTGCCAGGGAATCATTTTCCCGCAGTTTTGCAACGCCTTTACGGCGGCGTTTGCGATCCCCGCGCAGCAGGGCACCTCCATGC
>JAITVU010000301.1 GCA_031285645.1 Oscillospiraceae bacterium
ATAATGCCGCACATATCCAGAGAACCGCCAACAGCATCCATAGATCAACAACACCATTCGCCTGAGTGCGCTCCGCGTTTTCAGGCGCGGAAAACAACAGAAAGTCGGCCAGCGGCGCCGGGATTTCGCCCATAAAGTCCGGGTAAGGCGCCCGCGGCCATTTGAAAAGCGGCTCAAGGACCGAGCCTGCCAATATGCCGGCCGGGAACAGAAAGAACACGAGCAACACACATAGCATGCGGCAGTGCCACCGCGCGGAAAAAAAGCGTCCAAATACAGGCGAGAGCAGCTTGAACAGCAAAAAGAGCATGCCTCCCGTCAAGGACATTGCGAGAACGCACCGGAATGCCTGTATCACGGTTTATCACCGCCAGTCTCGCGCAGCAGCCAGGTTTTCAGCTCCTCCAACTCTTCCGCGTTCAGTTCATTATCACCGGAAAGGGCGGCAAAAAAGCTTTTAACCGAGCCGCCGTGCACCGTCTGCAAAAATGCTTTGGTCTGCGCCTGCCGATATTCCTCCTTGCTTAAATTGGGGAAATAAAAGCTGCGCTTACCGGACCTTTCCGCCCGCAAAAAGCCTTTATCCACCAATCGGCCAAGAAATGTCCAAACGGTACTCGGCTTCCATCCTGTATCCGGTTCCAACTGCTCGATGATTTGTGCGGACGTTATATTGCCGTTTGCGCGCCACACAATTTCCATGACCAGCAATTCAGATTCCGACATCTGCGGGAACAGGGACATCTGCATCACTCCTCTACTCTACACTGTGTAGATGAATATACTCTACACCATGTAAAGATAAAAGTCAAGTATAAAAAGTTAGAGCGAAGCGATCCGGAGAAGCCTGTACCTGATCATCAAAACAAGTAGCAGGTAAGCGGATATGAGAAAAGTGCAGCAATTCTGCCGCGCTTCTGGCTACAGATAAAAAAACCCCGGAGAGACGGCGTCCCTACGGAGTCTTATCTGTCTTATCAATAAAGTTTTGATTAACCTTTTCAAAAATTTACGGTTTTGGGCGGATCTCAGGATTTTTTATCCGTCATCGCTTCAGCATCAAACGCGGCCTACTCGTCGGCATTTTGGGCCTCATCGCCCAACCCCTTCTCGGCCAGCATGACCGGCAAATGATCAATGACAAACTGCTGCGCCGCCGTGTTGTAAAGGATGGTGAGGTATTCGCCGTTCAGCCCCTGCCGGGTCTGCTCAAAAATACCGATTTGCTCCCCCGCCGATGTGACGCGCCGCCGCTTTTTATCGCGGACGATTTCGCTGCGCAAAAACCCCTGCCCGGCCAGCCACTCCGTGACCACGCCATAACCAAGCTTTTTCCGGTCGGGCCTTACGGCGCTGATCAGCGCGCACAGCTGCGTGATACCCACCGCGTCCTGCGCGGGGCGTATCTGCGCCAGTTCGTCGGCTGTTATTGAAAAATCCTGCGCCGTGCGCCTGCTTCCGCCGATTTCACCGCCATTGGCGATCACCTTTTCCAGAACACCGGAGACATAGAAAAAACAGCGGGCCAGGCGCACGTTGTTCAAAAGGGTATCGTCGGGGAGCGCGTCATCAGTCAAAGGGTCAATCCCGTCGGCCAGTTTCGCGATATACATATGGGCTCTTTTTAGCTTCTCAAACTCTGTCACAACAGACCTCCCGGTCACATATTCATTAGGTTCGATCCTTCCGAAGCGTTAAGCAATAGCGAATAATCACAGACCTAAAACAACTGGCTGAGCGAATCCCTGTTATGGATGATATCAACAGCTTTCGCAAAGAGCGGCGCGGCGCTGACAACCTTGATTTTAGGGTGATCAAACGCGGCCTGATTCTCGACTGTATCGGTCATAATCAGTTCCTCAATGCAGCTTTCCGCAAGCATGCGCAGGCCGCTCTCACGCAGCAAGGCGTGCGTTACGCAGGCGTAAACTCTTTGGGCGCCCAATTCCTTCAGGTGGCGGGCCGTTTCGGCCAAAGTGCCGCATGATATGGTAAAATCGTCGACAATAATGGCGTTTTTCCCTCTGACATCGCCGATGATTTCAAGAATTTCGGCTTTTTCGCTGTGGTCGCTGCGCGTTTTATCGCCGATAGCGACGGAAGCGCCCAGCTTTGTCGCGTACTTGCGGGCGTTTTTGGCAAAACCCGCATCCGGCGATACAACCACGAGATTGTCCATTCTCTTGGTCAGGATGTAGTCGCACAGGATCGGCATGCCATACAAATGATCCACGGGTTTTTTGAAAAACCCCTGAATCTGCGGGCTGTGCAGGTCCATGGTGATGATGCGGTCGACTCCGGCCGACTCGAGGCAGTCGGCACAGACACGGGCGCGGATTGATACGCGCGGCTCATCCTTTTTATCGCCCTTCGCGTAACTGAAATAGGGGATAATCGCTGTGACGGAACCGGCGCTTGACCGCCTGAACGCGTCGATCCAGAAAAGGAGTTCCATGAATTCGTCGTTGGGCCGCATGCCGATTGTCTGAACAATATAGACGTCCTTGTCCCGCACACGCTCAAGAATGCGCACAAAGGTATTGCCCTCCGAAAACTGGATCGTCTGAGCCTGTCCCATTTCTATGTCGAGGTAATCGCACATTTTCTGCGCGAAACTGACGCTCGCGCTGCCCGCGAATATCTTAATGCCGATTTCTTCCAGAGACATGGATCCATCCCCTTTTTAATACTCTCATAAAACGCGCCGCGCCTTTATGGTTATCACCGGCTTAAGCGAGGCGGGCCGGTTATTCAGGTTTGCAGATGATTTCGTGGATATACGTGTCAAAAACAGCGTTCGCGTGGGCCGGGCTCAGGATGACAGCGGTGTCCGCGCCGCGCCCCGTGCCGCCGATGGCAATGATTTTATCCCCAAAGGGGACTGCCCCCGCGTCCAGGGCCATGATGGCGGTTTCAACGCAGACTTTAACGCCCGCGCCGAACATACGCAGCGTGTATGCCATAATTTCCGCCGGATACATGCCGCCGACTTTGCGGCTGATACCGCGCTCCACACCGCTGAGCACATGCGTCGCCGTCAGGACGGTGACGCCGTCGGCTTCAAGCCGGGCGCGCGTTTGCGCGCTCATTTCATTTTTACCGTTTTCGGCAAAGCCGTCGGCGTGCGTCACGCAGATGATTTTAATCCCGTCCGCCCCCTTGATCAGCGGCAGGACGGAGTCACCGGTGTTGGATGCGACGACAATGTGTTTAATATTGCGGGAGAGGGCTGTTTTCAAGGCGAGACGCGCCGTTTGTTCCGTGTTGGCGGGACCTGGCTTAGAAAAATACATAAGAGGCTCCTTATATAATAGATTTACGGTGTTTTTGTTAACAAGAGCACCGCAAGAAAAACTTGTTATACTTTAATAAATATGGGATAATGGGCATCATGGAAGGGGCCCGATATCTTTGAATATGGATGGGTTTTCGAAACTTTATACAAAGCTATCACGCCAAACAGACAGGTGAATGGAGTGCAAACGCGATGATCAGTATACATATGTGCACAGAATCTGACATACCGGTATTAGCTCAGCTAAACCGCATGTTGATTGAAGATGAAAAAGCCGATAATAACATGACAATCTCGGATTTAGAACAGCGCATGACGGACTTTCTCAGTTCTGAATACAAAGCATTCTTTTTTGAAGCGGATGAGAGACGTATCGGTTACGCGTTGATCAATACCGCTAAGAATCCCTTCTATTTACGCCAGTTTTTTATCGGTCGTAAAAACAGAAGAATGGGCTATGGTAAGGAAGCATTTCATGCATTACTAAAACATATGAAAGTCAGCACTATTGATCTTGATGTTTACGCATGGAATCATAGGGGTATTTCGTTCTGGAAATCTCTCGGATTTTCTGAACGCTACTATAATATGCGTTTTGAAGAATAGTTACACTGTTGACAGTCACCGGCGCTTTGGTATCATGCCCATATCGCATTTATCCAGGACGCCGCGGCTGAGATAGAAGAAAAAGGCGGAGAGTATGGCTTCCCAAACAGCGATTACGGCAACCGCGCCCGTGATAATGAAAGGCTCGGGAAGCATGAGGCCGATGATAATCCCCCCCGCAACACCGGGTATCATGATGAGGATCACGAACAGGAAGTAAAGCCCAAACAGGATGCTCTGGCTGATATCCGACGAGAGCACGCGCATGGAAAAAAGGTTGACCGACACAAGCACAAGCGAGAAGAGCGTGCCCGTAACGATGCAGGCAACGACCAAAAGCGGGCTGGCCGGCGCGATAAATGCGGCCAATATAAAAGCGAGCGCGTTCTCAACCAAACACTTGAGCGCCACGATAACATTGCTCCACACGATCTTGGAGAACGAACTGGCGGGGATTAAAAAGATGTAGTGGTTAAAAAGCTCCATGAGTCCCGGCTCCATCGCGATGAGCATGATGCGCATGGCCATGGATGTGATGAGCATGGTGATATAAGCCGATTCATCCCGGATTGAATAAGCCATAAACAAAAGGCAGGCGATCGTGATGAGGGACCGGGTGCTGATCAGCTTGAGGGGGCCCGAGCGCGACGCCTCCAAGATATGCCGCCCGAACAAGGCGCGGGCGCCCCACCCCTTAATGGCCGAGCTTCTGACGTTTCTGGCCTTGGCGGTGGAAACGGCCGCGGTGATATTGCCGTCAGCCGCGGCTTGCTTTTTCTGGAACGCCGCTTCGGTGGCGACAAGCACGTCTTCATAGTAATCGGATTTGCTTTTTACAATGGCGAGAGCTAAAAGGGCCGCGGATACGGCGACAAGCCCCGCCGCGATCAGCGCGGGGATATACCGGCCGGCGAGGAGCGCAAACACCCCCTCGGTAATCCAGCCCGCAAAGGGGATACACCAGAGCGCCCCGCTCGACATGGCGCTGAAAACAGCCTGCTGCAGCGACATTGTGTTCACAGCGGCCAAAAGAAAAGAGACGGCGAGCGGCGCGAGAAAGACGGCGATGGCCGCGCGCACGATATTTTTCCGTTTAGCGCTTTGGTTCGTGTACATATAAATACAGATGGCGAGCACATCGAAAAGCAGCATGACAAGGAGAAAACCGACAAACAAAATCATAAGGCCGGCGATGCCGATTCCGAAGAAATTCTTCAGGTTTGTCGCCTGGAAGAGAATAAAGGCGCTGGCGACAAGTTTTTGCCAGGCCTCGTGGACGAGCCCGTAGGTCAATACATGCTTGGGGTTCAGAGGCGCCGTAAACATGAAATTGACGTCCGACATGTCGAAGATACTCTTGCCGGTCGAGAGCCCCATGGCGATAACAGGGCCGAAAAACAGGAAGATGTAGGCGATGAAGATGAGTTTGAGCCACAAGATATCGGTGCGCATGGACGTCATATGGCTGGTATCGGAGAAAGCGGCGTACACAACCGAATAGATGATAAAAGCAAAGAAGAGGCCGTACAGGATGAGCAGGCCGGGCTTGCGCCGAAGCAGTAAAATGCGGTTTTTGATGGTTTTCCCAAAGAGAAAGAGGATACTGTTCAAGTGCGGACCTCATTTCTGACGAGTATATTTTCGGAACAGGATATGTTTACGGCTGCTGAAGCAATACGCATAGGCTATTCGCTCATTCGCTATAGCGTGTGCCTTCCGTTATGGCGAAGAAAAGCTTCTCGAGCGTGTCACCCTCGACCTCGCTGCGGC
>JAITVU010000123.1 GCA_031285645.1 Oscillospiraceae bacterium
CGGGTTACGGATTCCTCTTATTTTTCACCACCGCTATAACCCGTATTACTCCACCACGCTGTACAAATCAGCCGCGCCATCCTTCGTCACGTGCTCGCTTACCTTCACAACCCGGACAGTAAACGGCTTCTGGCCAAGGTTCAGCTCAATGACATCGTTTTCCTTGATTTCGTAGGACGCCCTGGCAACCTTGGAATTCACCAGCACACGGCCTGCGTCGCAGGCTTCGTTGGCAACCGTGCGCCGCTTGATCAGCCGCGATACCTTCAGATATTTATCCAGCCTCATCTATTTCAACCCCCATTATATCGAAAAGCCGCCCTTTTAAGGGCGGCTTTGCATGAAACGCTAAATTACTTCGCAACAGCTTCCTTCAGGGCTTTGCCGGCCTTAAAGGCGGGCAGCTTGCTTGCGGGGATCGGCATGGCTTCCTTGGTTCTGGGGTTGATGCCATTACGGGCGCTGCGGTTTTTCACTTCAAATGTGCCAAAGCCAACAAGGGAAACTTTGTCGCCGCCAACAAGTGCTTCGGTTATAACGTCAATCATAGCGGATACCGCTTTTTCGCTGTCCTTTTTTGTCAGTTCAGATTTTTCAGCCACTGCGCTGATCAGTTCTGCCTTTGTCATGTGTATTAACCTCCCAATATTTTATACATTATTTATATTTGGCCTCTTGCCAGAGGCTGTCTGACTCTGCTATTTTATGCCTCTATCGCCGCCGGCTTCTCCGTCTCGGAAAAGCGCTCGATAAAATCGTCGCACGCCTTTTCCAGACATGCCTCCGGGTCCAATTTCCTTTGCCGGGCAACGCGCACGGCCGCAAACAAAAGGGCGCCCATGTCCGTATCGGGATTATTGCTTTCCTCAAACGCGGCCGCTTTTTCTTTCAGATCGGCCGCCGCACTGCCTTCGCCACCGTCATATCCGGCTTTTTGAGCCTTTGCCTGTATCTTCTCCGCGCGCATCAGCGCCGGAAGCGCCTTCGATACGCTCCTGAGAACATCCGCCTGTGTCTCCTGCCGCTTTTCCGCCTTTTTGATGGCGTCCCAGTTCGTAAGCACCTCGTCGGCCGTGTCCGCTTTCACATCGGAGAAAATATGGGGATGGCGCAGGATCATCTTTTTACAGATGCCGTCGCACACATCGGAAAAATCAAAAGTGCCGCTTTCCTTTTCAATTTGAGCGTGGAACACAACCTGCATCAGAACATCGCCGAGTTCCTCAAGCAGAAGGGCCCGGTCCCCGGTGTCGATCGCCTCGGCGACCTCATACGTCTCTTCAAGGAAATTGCGCCTTATGGATTCATGCGTCTGTTCCCTGTCCCAGGGGCAGCCGCCCGGCGCGCGCAGTATCGCGATAATTTCCAGAAGGTCGCCGATATCATAACGGTCCTTTTGAGCATATGTCATGTCTCATACCACCAGGCGCATAAATCCCGCATTCCGTATTACCATGCGTTTTTTGGGCTTAAAAAGGAAACCTAGTCCATCTTACCTTAAAAGCGATAGTTTTTCAAGTATTTTCGCAATTTTTTTTCCTTTTGGTAACATCAGCACCTCATTTTTAGAGATTATCCGCAAAAACAGCACAAAAACGAGGTAAAACGCGCCGCCAATCGCCACAGACAGCAGCACAACAGCCCGGCTTTGGATAAAACGCGATATTAAACCATATGAAGTGTTGGCGCTGACCGCGCATATTATGCCGCACAGCACGGGCTTTATGAAAAGTCCGGCCAGGCCCAGGCCGCCGCCCAGTTCGCGGTTGAGCATATGCAGGCCGACAATCATGATGAAGGCGTAACACAGCAATGTACCGACCGGCACGGCGTTGATGTTGAGCGCGGGTACCGCCACAAGGACATAATTGGATATCACTTTAATCAGCGCGCCCGCCGCCATCAGTTTTACCGGCACTCCCGGCCGGCCAATGGCCTGGAAAATGCTCGCGATCGGCGTCGTGACGCCGATCAGAACCGCGGCCACGCCCATAACGCGCAAAATCGGCGCCGCGATGGCGATTTCCTGCATTCTGGACGGATACAGCAATTCGAGGATGGGCTGCGAAAGCGCCGAAATGCCGAGGCCCGCCGGAATCGCGATCAGCGCCGACAGCTTGACGACGGAGATAATTTGCTCGCCTGTCTGCCGCCTGTTTCCCACCGTCCATTTCGCCGTGATGACAGGCAGCGCCGAAACGCCCAAAGCAATGGTGATGGACGGCACCAGATTGACAATCGAGCTTGTATATTGATAGGCCCCATACAGATACGACGGGACGCCCGCCTCTGAAAGCCCCGCCGGCAGCAGGTGCCTGTACATGGCCATCACAACGCCGTTATCCGCCTGCATGGCCGCGCCGATGCGGTGCATCACCGTCGCGACGTCAACCAAACTGGTGACATGGGCCAGCATGGACGCCAGACAGACCGGAAAGGCGACGCGCACAAGTTCGCGCAGCAGCGGGCCATAACCCGGTAAGGGTTTTGCCGGCGCTTCGCGCGCGATGCCCCTGCCTTTGACCAGCCGGTAAACAAGCAGATAGAGCGCGCCGATGACGCTGCTCACGCTCACGCCCGCAAGCGCGCCCGCCGCCGCCCAGGGCAGGGCGGCCAGCTCGGCGCCCTGCGCGTCCGCGACCTTGTTGCCGAAAACAGCGCCCGTTTGCTCAAACTGCGCCAGCCCCAGATTCAAAAAATACAGGGCGAACGCGATCCCGCAGGCCAGCTTGAAAACGGACTCCAGAATTTGTGACAGCGCGGTGGGCCGCATATCGCCCAGCCCCTGATAATAGCCGCGCACGGCCGCCATGATGCAGCAGAAAAAGAGGGACGGGGCCATGGCCGCCACGGCAAGCGCGGCGTCCGGATTGCCGATGGCGGCAGAGAGCGCGTCCGCGCCGAAAAAAAGAACCGCGAAGCTGGCAAGGCCCAGAGCGATCAGGAAATAAAGCGACACGCGGAACACTTTGCCCGCTTCCCCGCGCTTCCCGCGCGCGAGCCGCTCGGAAACCATCTTTGATATCGCGGCCGGAAAGCCGGACACGGAGAGCGAGTAAACGGGGGTGAAGATGGCGTACGCCGTCATAAAACACGACATGCCGACCGCGCCGAGTATGTTGCCGAGCGGGATTTTATAAAACATACCGATGACCTTCACGATCATGGTCGAGACGGTCAGAATCAAAGCGCCCCCGATAAAGCTTTGTTTTTTCACGGCCCTCAATGCCGCACCCCCATTGTTCATTATCAAATCAATGCGCATAACCTATTAGATTTGTATACGGGCCGTCCATTAATTATGACATGAACAACAAGATAAAATTCATCTTGACTTTTGGGCTTCTTAAGATTATAATAATTGTGGGCTTCATAAGTGAGGTGAGTATTCTTGCCCGAAAAAAAGAAGATGGGACGTCCTACTGATAATCCGAAAGATACTTCCATTCATGTAAGACTGGATGCGGAATGCAAAACAATACTGACACAATATTGTGAGCAGGAACAGGTTACTAAAATGGAAGCGACCCGCCGCGGTATTAAAAAGTTAAAGGATGATCTCAGAAAATGAAAGGAAGGGCGGTTCCCTCT
>JAITVU010000346.1 GCA_031285645.1 Oscillospiraceae bacterium
GGCTTCGGGCTTCTGCGCCTGGTTTTTATGCTCCGCGCCTCTGTATACGCGGCAACGTGTCAGCGATTTGCGCCCGACCGTCGTGTCCGGAATCATGCCCTTGACCGCCAGCATCATGGCCTTCTCAGGCTTCTGCTTCATTAAATCGTCATAACGGATCTCTTTTAGTCCGCCGACCCATCCGGTATGGTGCCTGTAGTATTTTTGCGTCAGTTTATTGCCCGTCAAAACGGCTTTTTCCGCATTGAGGATGATGACATGATCGCCGCAGTCGCTGTGCGGCGTAAAAGTGGGCTTATGTTTTCCGCGCAGAATATGAGCGGCCGTGGTCGCGGTGCGTCCAAGGGGTTTGCCGGCCGCATCCAGGATATACCACTTGCGGCTGATGTCGCCGTCTTTTGGCATATATGTGGACATAGTGTTTTCCTCCCGTGAATGTCATTTTGGCTCTATAAAGCCATTCCATAAATCAACAAGTTATAGTATATCGCGGCGGGTCCCAATTGTCAAGCGATAATTTGATTTATCCTGTGAAAGCTTGCGTTTGCTTCGGTTTTTGACCGTATGCTTCTTTTCACGCGGCATCCAAATCACGTTTTTGCAGGGGACTCAACAAAAAAGGCAGGGACGCGAAAGATTGTGCATCGTTTGACAATCGGTATGGGATGGTGTAAAATAAAGCAGAAAAAGGGGGGATTTCTGTGGCGAAATATGCCGGCGTGTCGACATCCGTTATTCGCCGTTTGCCGCGCTATTACAGGTTTTTAGGCGATTTGCTGGATCGCGGCGTGGAGAGGATATCTTCCCGGGAGTTCGCGGATATAACGGGGCTTACGGCATCACAGATTCGGCAGGATCTCAACTGCTTCGGCGGCTTCGGGCAACAGGGTTACGGATATAATGTTGAAACGCTGCATGCGGAAATAGGCAAAATTCTCGGTGTCGACAAATTGCGCCCCTCAATTCTGATTGGCGCGGGCAACCTTGGCATTGCCATCGCGAATCATATTATATTTGAAAAAAGAGGCTTTCGGCTGGACGCGATATTTGACAGTGATCGGGGTAAAACCGGCCTTAAGGTTCGGGACTGGATCGTCATGCATACCGATACTCTGGAAAGCTATTGTCATGAGCACAAGCCGCTGATCGCGCTGCTCTGCATTCCAAGACAGGCCGCGATGGAGAGCGTAGACTGTCTGATCGAGTACGGTATCAGAGGCTTTTGGAATTTTTCTCATTACGATTTGTCGGTGCGGTATAAAGACAAGGTCGCGGTTGAGAACGTTCATTTGGGCGACTCTTTGATGACGCTCAGTTTTAACGTGGGCGAAGTGCTTGACGACTGACACATGTTGTGATATAATGTTTTCAGTTAAATATGGCGTCACACATCCGCCGGGGTGTGTAAATAAAAAGCAGGCAGTTATGCCTGCTTTATTTTTTTGCGATTTAATATTACAGGATCCGAATATATAGTCAAACGACTTTAAAAGGATAGATTTTAAAGTTTGAAAGCAAAGCTTTCAAGCCATGCCATAAGCGTGGCGTTTGACTATTGAAGAACGAACAAGCCGCTTCGCGGCACCCTGCCTGTCGGCAGGATTAAAAACGGTGTGCCTGTTTTTAACTTGTTCTGCAATAGTAATTGCGGGTTGAATTTGTCCGTTGTTTTATACCGCAATGACCCAATAGGAATTCGTTTGGCTATGCTTCTTTACGGGCCGATCTTAAAGCGAATTCACTGTAAGTTGAAAAAACTTTGATCCGCATTATATATAAAGGAGAATCGGTATGACAAAAGCAAATCTCAGGGGTCAATTTATTCATTACCTGATACCCAGCGTCGCGAGCCTCGTTAGTTTATCCTTTTACATTCTGGCCGATACATTTTTTATCGCCAACGGCGTGGGCAGTGTGGGCCTTGCGGCGCTCAACATTGCGTTGCCGGCGTACGCAGTGGTCAATGCGACGGCAATGATGCTCGGCATCGGCGCGGGCGTTCTGATTGCCGTTAACCGCGGCATGGGGGAGCGGGAACGCATGCAGGCGGCGTTTAGAACCGCCATCGTACTTGCGGCGGGTGTCGGCGCCGTTTACACAGCCATCGGGGTTTTATGCGCCGACAAGCTGGCCTTGTTGTTGGGCGCTTCCGATCTCTCCCACGCCTACGCCACAACGTATATTCGCGTCATCCTTGCCTATTCGGTTTTCTTCCTGCTCAATACGACTCTGCAGTGCATTGTGCGCAACGATGAAAATCCGCGGCTGGCCATGGCGTCCATGATCACCAATTCGCTTGCCAATGTCATACTGGATTATATTTTCGTCATTGTACTGGGCTGGGGCATGTGGGGGGCCGCGTTCGCAACGGGACTGGCGGCTGTTATGGGGATTGTGATTCTCAGTTTTCACTGGATCAGAAGGAAGAGCAGCCTGACTCTTTTTGACAAATCCGTGAAAAAACAGACACGCCGACATCATGATGCGGCGCGTCTTGAGCATGATTCAAACAATGATGTGACGGATGGATTCATTTTAATGGCCGGAAAAATCATAAAAGGCGGCTTTTCAAATTTCATTACCGAGCTTGGCAATGGGCTTGTAATCCTGCTGTTCAACGTTACCCTGATGCGGTTGTCGGGCGATTTAGCCGTCGCCGCATACGGGATTGTCGCCAATATTGCGCTGGTCATCAGCTATGTTTTCCTTGGAGTCGGACAGGGCCTGCAGCCGGTTGTCAGCTTCCAGTTCGGCAAAGGAAATGAAGCGAATTGCCGGAAAGTACTGTTTATGGCCCTGAGGCTTTCCGTGTTGCTTGGCATCACGTTTTTCGTGCTGGGCACCCTGTTTCCCGCGCAGTTGACGGCACTCTTCAACGGGGATAATAACGCGGTGCTCGCTGAAATCACAGTCAACGCCATGAAGACTTACTTTTTCGCTTTTCTGTCCATGGGCGTCAGTATAGCCGCCGCGTCCTATTTTCAGTCGGTTATGATGCCGGGCCGCGCCATGTTCATTTCCGTCATGCGCTCATGCATCCTTGTCATTGCGGGCGTCGTGATCCTGCCCCGGCTCTGGGGTCTCGGCGGCGTGTGGCTGGTGGCCCCGGCGGCGGAAGGGATAGCGATGCTGATCTCGATTTTCCTGATTAAAAGAACTGCTAAAGACCGCAAATCGTGCAGAGCAGCCAATGGTTACCCGATAACAAAAGAAGGGATCAGATAAGCGAGTACGAGCATGATGACAGTGGCCGTCGCGCATCCGAGCGCGATCATGATAAATGAATTTTTAACGGGCAGATTGAGGAAAGAAGCAATCAGGGACCCTGTCCAGGCCCCGGTGCCCGGAAGCGGAATGGCCACAAAAATATAGAGGGCAAGCATCATGCCGCGCGGATGCTTTTCAATCATTTCCGCGCCTTTTGAGAGCGCTTTCTTTTCAAAGTGATGAGCGATGCGGCTGAAAAGTTTGGTTTTTTGCAGCCATTTCAGGATTTGCTTGATAAATAGCAGGATAAAGGGGACCGGGAGAATGGTGCCAATGATGCAGATGACGGATGCCTGCTGCCATGGAATCTGCAAAAGGGAAGCCGCTATAAGCCCGCCCCGCAATTCCAGGATGGGCAGCATGGAAATAATAAAGACGACAAGTTCGGGAGAAACATACTGTTGCAGGAAATTTGTTACGGTCTCGGCCAAAGGTACCACTCCAATACAAATGATGTTTTCTATGCGGGGCTGTTTTTTAAAAAAAGTGTTGACGGCGGATCAGCCTGAAGCCGCAAATCCGCCGCGCTTTTTTAAAGCGCGGCGCAATCGCGCATGCATGCGCGATTGGCCCTGGCGGCTTGCCGCCAGAGGGATTTGCGGCGCTTGGGATAAGCTCAAATACTTCGTGCCGATATCGGTTGAATCAGACATCTATCATAACAGCTATAATAAATATATGCGGCCAACGCTTATTATACCAAAAAAAGGGACAAAATCAAATATGTGTGGCCTGCGCTGTGTTTCATAAATTTGCCGCACAGTCTCCTTTCGCGGTTTACCGCTTTACAGCGTTTGATTTTCATGCTAAGATTAATAAAACGAAGGGGTATAATTCCCCGCCTCTTGAGGCGGTTCCTTCGCGTGAGCGCATATCCGTTTAAGGAGGGATGAGGCTTACACAGGTAAGCCGTGGCCATATGCACGAGAAATTTAAGGGCATGGATTTGGACTATTTATTTAAAGCGGTGCTTTCACTTGAAAACATCGAGGAGTGTTACGCGTTTTTTGACGATATCTGCACGGTACAGGAACTCAGAGCCATATCGCAGCGGCTCCATGTGGCCAAAATGCTTTCGCAGCGGCGGGTTTACAGCGATATTGTCGCCGAGACCGGGGCCAGCACAGCCACCATCAGCCGTGTCAACCGCTCGCTCCACTACGGCAGTGACGGTTATAAAATAGTGTTTGACAGGATTGACGATCAATGAGCGGGTATGGCCGGTTTGCGCGATATTATGACAGTCTCACGGATGATGTGCGATACAGGGAGCGCGCCGCTTTTTTTGATGTCCTCATCAAACGCCACATGCCAAAGGCTGAACTGCTTTTGGATCTGGCTTGCGGCACAGGAAGTCTGACGGGTGAACTTTCGGCTTTGGGATACGATCTCATCGGCGTCGACGCGTCTGAGGATATGCTCAGTGTGGCGATGCAGAAGGCGGGCGACTTCACGGGTTCGGTGATGTTTTTGTGTCAGGAAGCGCAGCATTTGGATCTCTATGGTACCGTGGACGTCTGTGTCTGCGCGCTCGACAGCCTCAATCACTTGCCCGGCGTGAAATCACTGGACGCCGCCATGGCCCGGGTTTCCCTTTTTATGAATCCCGGCGGATTGTTTTTGTTCGACCTCAACACATTATACAAACACAGGGAAATCCTCGCCGACAACACTTTTGTGTATGAGCGCGAGGATGTTTGCTGTGTATGGCGTAATGAATACAGCGGCGAGGACGACAGTGTGGACATCACGCTGGACTTCTTTGAGAAAACCGGCGCCAACACCTATACAAGATATACGGAAAGTTTTAGCGAATACTATTTCAACGATAAGTTAATTGAATCGCTGCTGGATCATAATGGCTTGGGGCTGCTGGAAACATATGATGGGGATACATTCGGCGCGCCGTCGCCATTGTCCCAGAGGACACTGTATGCGACGCAAAAGAAATAAGGGAGTATTTTATGGGAAAAATTGTAACAGCCATCTCTGACAATGGCGGCGTTGTCTGCTATGCCATGGATGCCGGTGATATAGCCGCGCGCGCCGGAAGCATTCACCGGACGTCGCCCGCCGTTACGGTCGCGCTCGGCAGGTTGCTGACGGCGGCTTCGCTGATGGGCAGCCAGATGAAGGGGGAGCGGGATACGCTGACCTTGCGTGTGAAAGGTGAGGGTCCGGCCGGCTCCGTGATCGCGGTTTCGGATGCGCAGGGCAATGCGCGGGGATACGTTGAAAACCCGGCGGCGGATGTCGGCCTCAATAAATACGGCAAGCCGGATGTTTCCGGTGTTGTGGGGCGAAACGGCCATCTCTTTGTCATGAAGGATATCGGCCTGAAAGAGCCCTACATCGGCCAGACACTGCTTGTCTCCGGGGAGATCGCCGAGGATATCACATATTATTACGCTC
This sequence comes from Oscillospiraceae bacterium, assembly GCA_031285645.1. Lineage (GTDB taxonomy): Bacteria > Bacillota > Clostridia > Oscillospirales > Ruminococcaceae > WRAV01. The sequence continues at coordinate 5,680 of JAITVU010000346.1, forward strand.
AGAGCGAGCAGACCCCGACTGTCTGCGCGCTGGGAGTATCGCTCGATGAAGACGGCGCTGTTGTCTGTGCGGGAGGATTTCTGGCCCAGTTGCTGCCCGGGGCGTCGGATGAGGATATGGAACGCCTTGAAAATAACATACAGGCGATCCCGCCGGTCACAAAAATCTTGTCCGGTGGAAAAACACCCGAAGAAATTGCGCTTGACATCCTGTCGGGATTTGACGCGCAGATCCTTTCCGCGGTTGAAACGGCGTATCGTTGCGACTGTACCCGCGAACGCGTTGAAAAGGCGCTTATCAGCCTTGGTGAAAAAGAATTGCTTGAAATGGCCGATGAACAGCCTGTAACTGAGGTGGCATGCCATTTTTGCAATAAAAAATATCGCTTTGGCCCGCAGGATTTACGGGTGCTGGCTCAAAAATAATGGCAGAAAGTTCTTGGTATTTAAGCTGAGGCGAGGGTTGCAAAAAAAGTGAATATGTGATAACATAAAGATGTCAGAAAAGTAACATTTAACTGTGGGTGTCACGGGAGTATCACAATGAAAAGAATAATTATGGCGTTTGTGATAATTTTATCCCTATGCTTCCCGACTGTGGGGGGGTATGCTTCCGGTGCGCCTAAAGTTGCTGATATCAATCAGGCTTACTGGAGCGACGCATCCGCATTGACGTTGATCCACGTAAAATCAAACGGCGAGGAGTCCGCGCTTTATCCTGACGACATCCATGTCCGACCCGGCGATGAAATCAGGATTATGCTGAGTCCCGGCGCTTTTGTGGATGAGCAGGGAACGCCGCTGGATCAATTGGGCGTCCAAACGATATCTTTATCCGGCATTTCCGAGGGCGGAATCAGTGTGAAAGCGCGCGCTGAATCGGGTAAACAGGCGTTCGGCACAGTCGCTTTTAAAAACAGCCGGGATAAAAGCCAAAGCGCCTATTTAGCTGTCAGTTTTGTTAAGGAAATGGTCTCTACCAAAGAATTGAGTTTTGATTATATCATCTCTTTGTCAGGATCTAACCAAAAAAGCAGCGCTGTGGAGTTTAAACTGACGGGTACGGTTGCAAATCCTGTGTTCAGCGTCATGGCGACGGACGAATACATCAATATATCGGACGGTTCCGTGGCCGAAGCGACGTCGTATGTCAAGAATATAGAAGTAGATATCGGAAACGGCGTATCGGTTATGACAAACCTTTTTGAGGGGACGCGTTATTATGGCGTGACTGACGTTGGGCCGGGGGCCGGCGATTTGACGGAATCTTATCCTGAAATCCAGATGGTTTATACGCTTCGTACGATCGGCCTTAAGAAAGACAGCCGCGACAGTGTGGCGTTTGATTTGGATGAACTGTATTATGTCTACAATGTGAGCGGCGATTATTTGGGTACGACGGCTAAGCCCTTGCCGTTCTCGGCGACATATTATTTGCTGGACAGGAAAATTGACCGTATTGATATTCCGGGCGAGAATATATAGAAGATCACTTTAAGGCAGTATAACAGATTGTCAAAGCATGCTTATGATATAAGTAATCAAATGAACGGGAAGGAACCATA
>JAITVU010000400.1 GCA_031285645.1 Oscillospiraceae bacterium
AATTGCCAAGTGGAGGAATGTATGTACGCGTTTGTTTCAAGCCTCGGGCTCATGGGCATAGAGCCTTATGTGATACGGGTTGAAGTTGATTCCCGCAAGGGGCTGCCGGGGTTTGACATCGTGGGGTTGCCGGATGCCAGCGTCAAGGAATCCAGGGATCGGGTCAAATCCGCGATCCAGAATCTCGGCTACCCTTTTCCCAACGCAAAAATTGTCGCGAACCTCGCGCCCGCCGACACAAGGAAAATCGGCTCGGTTTACGATCTGCCGATTTTGCTGGCGCTTATCCACGCCAGCGGCTATGAAAACCTGGATTTCGACGGGACGGCCGTCATCGGTGAAATCGGCCTTTCGGGTGAGCTGCGCGCCGTTCAGGGTGTTCTTGCCATGGTTCTGGACGCGCGCCGCATGGGCTTTAAGCGCGTTGTGGTGCCACAGGGCAACGCCGCCGAAGCGGCTGTCGCCGAGGGCGTCGACATCATCGCGGCCGCGCACGCCGCTCAAATCGTGTCATATTTGAAAGGGGCTGAAAGCATACAGCCCGTTAAGGCACAGGCCCTCGCGCCCGTCATTGAGGAGACGTGGCCGGATCTCAGCGATGTCAAAGGACAGTTTGAAGCGCGGCGCGCGATGGAAATATCGGCGGCGGGCGGACATAATCTCCTCCTGATTGGCCCGCCCGGGACCGGGAAATCGATGCTGGCCAAGCGCCTGCCCTCCATTTTGCCGGAGATGACGGACACCGAGGCCATTGAAACCACCAAGATTTACTCGGTGGCGGGACTGCTGGAATCCGGGCAGGCGCTGCTGCGCCGCCGTCCGTTTCGCGCGCCGCACCACACCGTCTCGGCCGCCGCGCTCACAGGCGGCGGGCCGAATCCCAAGCCGGGCGATCTGTCGCTTGCCCACAACTGCGTTCTTTTTCTGGACGAGCTTCCCGAATTCAACAAAATGGCGCTCGAAGTGCTGCGCCAGCCGCTTGAGGACGGCGCCGTGAATATATCGCGCGTGCGCCAGCGCATCACATACCCGGCCGACGTGATGCTTGTGGCCGCCATGAATCCCTGTCCATGCGGCTTTTACGGACACCCGGACAAAAAGTGCACCTGCTCTCCCGCGGCGATCCAGAAATATCTCGGGCGTGTTTCAGGCCCCATGCTGGACCGCATCGACATCCATATTGAGGTGCCTCCCGTCAATTACGAGCAGATGTCATCGCGGGAGAAAGCGCCGGCGTCACGGGCGGCGCGGGAACGGGTAAGCGCCGCGCGCGCCGTTCAGCACGCGCGTTTTGCGGGAACGGCCGTCACATGCAACGCGGGCATACCGCCCGCCATGCTTGGCGCCGTATGCCGCATGGACACAGGCGCAAAGGCGTTGCTCAAGGCGTCGTTTTCGGCGCTCTCGCTTTCGGCCCGCGCCTATGACCGCATTCTTAAAGTGGCGCGCACCATCGCCGACCTGGAGGGGGCCGACTATATCGGCAGCGCGCACATCTCCGAGGCGATCCAGTATCGCAGCCTGGACCGCAAATACTGGGCGGGATAGTGCCGCGCCATCGACCTTAAAAACAGACTTGCCGCAAGGCGCAAACCCCTATGGCCGCGGCCATAGGGTACCGGACAACGCGTTGTCCGGCGCGCATTCCAAAGGAATGCGCGCCGGGTTCAGGTTCAATGCCGACAATGACCGGGCGCGTAAGAGCGCGGCGTTTCAGCTTTTCCAGCACGCCTCGATCCGGGCGAAATCGTCTAATGTCAGATTTTCGGCCCGCACACCGGGATTGACGCCCGAGCGGACTAAAATGTCCGCAACTAAAGCTTTTTCCATGCCGAACCCGCCGGACAGGCTGTTGAGCAATGTCTTGCGCCTTTGGGCGAACGCAGCCTTGATCAACTGGAAAAAAAGCGCCTCGTCGTCCACGGCGACGGCGGGGCTTTCCCTTATGTCGAGACGGATGACGCTGGAATCCACATCGGGCGCGGGCATAAAGGATCCTCTGGACACATCGAAGAGAATCCGCGGCTCGGCGTAGTACCGCACGGCCAGTGTGACGGCGCCGGATTCGCGGGAAGGAAGCGGCGCGCACAGGCGGCGCGCCGCTTCCTTTTGCACCATGACAGTGACGGAGCGGGCGCGAAGGCGCGACTCGAGCAGCTTCATAATTACGGGGGATGTGATGTAGTAGGGTAAATTAGCGCAGACAATAACATCCATATCAGGAAAATGTTCCGCCAGCAACGCCTCTAAATCGATGTCCATAATATCGCCCGTGACGATACTGACATTGTCAAAATCCGCCAGCGTTTCGGCCAGGATGGCGGGCAGCCGCTTATCCAGTTCCACGCATACGACTTTACGGCAGCGCTTGGCGAGTTCCGCTGTCAGCACGCCGATGCCGGGGCCGATTTCAAGCGCGCCTGTCTCCGCCGCCGCGCCGCCCATTTCGGCGATGCGCGGGCAAACGGAGGGGTTGACAATAAAGTTTTGTCCCATCGCTTTTGAAAAGTGAAAACCGTGGCGCGCCATCAGCGCTTTAATCGCGCCGATGTTGGTCAGATTATTCATAACGTTTTAGTGTCCTTCCAGACAGATTACGGTGTAGAAACACCAGAACAATGTTTTTTAAGAAAATCTCACAAACGTCGAATTGTGAGAAAGTGTAAAACCACCTGAAGCAGTTAAAATAACAAGGAAGCACTGTGTACCGTTCAGTCAATACAACTTTAAAGCATATTGACTCGGCTTTGCCTCGAACACAATGACAGAACATACAGAATGGCATGTCCATAAATTAAATGCTGTCGCCCGGCTTAAATAGCGATTGATCTTGAGTTTTCTGTCGAATCAGGGTATAATAGCCGCATATATCATTGAAGCAAACC
>JAITVU010000417.1 GCA_031285645.1 Oscillospiraceae bacterium
TCTACCGCGTGCCCATCTTGCTCGACGGCCTTATTTCCACCGTTGCGGCCTTGCTTGCCTGCCGGCTCAACCCCGCCGCGCGCCACGCGCTGATTGCCGGCCACCTCACTTCGGAACCCGCAGGAACAAAGATTCTCGACGCTCTGCGACTGCCCGCGCTCATCCACGCCGGTATGCGTCTCGGCGAGGGAACGGGGGCCGTGGCCGCGCTGCCGCTTTTAGACATGGCTTACGCCGTTTACCGGGATATGCCCACACTCGAATCGCTTGCCATCCGCTCCTACAAGCCGCCAAGCGCTTAAACCAAACATACCCAATTGCGTATGAAAACCATTGAGCTGTTACATAAGGCCGGGATTCATCTTATCTACGCCAAAAGCGTGGTATTGGCACATAAATAACGACATAACCTGCCGCCAATATAAAATCGCAACGCTATTTTGTATAAATTCTGATAAGCAAATATGGGGGTAAGCATGCGCCTTCTGGTTCTGGGCGGGAGCGCGAGCGGAAAAAGCGAATACGCGGAGTATTGCGCCTTATCGCTCGGCAAACCGCTGATATACATCGCCACCATGATTCCGTACGGCAGCGACGCCGAGGCGCGCATTGCCCGTCACCGGACTCTGCGCGCTGAAAAGGGGTTCGACACTTTTGAGTGTTATCGGCGTGTGTCGTCCGCGCCTGTTCCCCAAAATACCACCGTCCTTCTTGAGTGCCTGACCAACCTGGCCGCCAATGAAATGTTCGGCGGCGCGGGAGCGGACAGCGAGGCAGCCATCGGCCGTGATATCGAGAGTCTTGCGCGGGCATGCGCCAACCTGATCGTCGTCTCCGGCAATGTTTTCGACGCGGGTACGGACCATGACGGGGACACGCTTCGCTACATGCGCTGTCTTGCCGGGCTTAACCGGCGATTGTCAGCGCGCTTTGACGCGGTCGTTGAGGTTGTGTGCGGCATCCCTGTCATATTGAAAGCGCAAGAATCTCTGCCTGATCTTCTTCGGCGGGGTTAAGCCGTTGCGGCGCGGGCCTGTTGCCACATCGACATTATTACATAAAGCATAAAGGGGGTTGGAGGTGCGTCTTTTAAAAAACATCGCACTGGCCTTTGGTATGTACACGCGCCTGCCCATGCCAAAGGTTGAGTGGTCCACCGACAATATGCGCCATGTGTTATGCGTCTTCCCCTTTATCGGGGCTGTTATCGGGCTTATAGGCCGGGGCTGGGCCGCATTGGCCGCTTTGGCTGGTTTCAGTACTGTGCTGACGGCGGCGGGCATGACAGTGTTGCCGGTGCTTATCGCGGGCGGCATCCATATGGATGGTTTTTGTGATACGGCTGATGCTCTGGCCAGCCATGCCGCGAGGGAGAAAAAGCTGGCTATTTTGTCGGACCCGCACACGGGCGCGTTCGCTGTTATATCGGTCGTGCTCTATTTCACGCTTTATTTCGCTATATGTTATGAACTTGTCCTGACCGGCGCCCCTGTATATTTATGGAGCGTTACTTTTATTATCAGCCGTATTCTGGCCGGCATCGGCCTGCTCCTTTTTCCCGCCGCGCGCGAGACCGGCCTTGCCCACACCTTTTCCGCCATGGCGTCAAAAAGACCCTGTGTTGTTTTCTTATCCGCGGCGAGTGTATCCCTTGCGGTTTTTCTCATGTGGCTGGCATTTACTGAAGCCCTCGTGATGATCATAATCGCCGCTGTTTTTTTCCTGTATTGGAAAAAAATGTGTTTAAAACACTTTGGGGGCATTACGGGCGACCTGACGGGGTGGTTTTTGCAGCTTTGCGAGCTTTTACTGGCCGGCGGCCTCGCCGCGGCTATGAGGCTATAGGCCGTAAATGGCCCTCCTTGCCGCAGAGACGCATTGCCGGCTGCGCCGGCATCCGGTATTTATAGCTGTATAGGTTTAAAAATGGTTCAGATTTAAACCCATATGACCACATAACCCCTTGGTTCATCATAATTTTCTCAGGGCGCATGGCTTCATGGTCAACCGCCATGTTTATATTTTTATCATGATTGGGGGATACCCTATGATTCTTGTCATTGGCGGATACGGCGCCGGCAAAACCGATTTTGTGTACACGCTCGGTTACCGCGCCGGGGAGATATCCGATTCCGCCCTTTCACCCTTGCCCGTCATCAAAAACATACAGAATATTGTGGCCGCGATGCCCGGCGAAACGGACGCGCTGTTTGAGGCTCTTCGCGGCAAGGATGTGCTCGTCTGCAACGAAATCGGATGCGGCATTGTCCCCATTGACAATGATGAGCGCCGCGTCCGTGAGGAAACGGGTCGGCTGTGTATTCGCCTGGCCCAAACGGCCACAGCCGTCATTCGCGTTCAGTGTGGCATCCCGGTTGTCATTAAGGGGGCTCTGTGATGCGCGTTTTCCTCTATCGTCACGCCGCTACCCCCGGCAACACGGACAAGAAATACATCGGCGTCACGGACGAACCGCTCAGTGCCAGTGGTGAAAATCTCGCCCGGGCCATCGGACCGGATTTATCCGTTCAAACCGTTTATACCAGTATGCTCGCCCGCACACAGGAGACCGCACGGATTTTGTTTCCTTCGGCGCGTCTCATCGCTCTTCCCGCCTTCAACGAGATGGATTTCGGCAAATTTGAGGGCAAAAGCTTCTCAGATCTTTCGAACAACGCCTCTTATCAGGCATGGATTGACTCCCGGTGCATCTCGGCCTGCCCAGGCGGGGAGTCGCGCGATGATTTATCCCGGCGGGCCTGTCCAGCCTTTGAGACGCTGATCAGCAACGCGGTTGACTGTCGCGACCTTGTTATTGTCACGCACGGCGGTGTGATCATGGCCCTCATGCACTGTTATGCCAGGGCAACAGCATCATATTTTGACTGGCACGTCGGCCCGCTCGGCGGATATTCTATTTGTCTTGATCAAAACACATGGCCCAGTACACGCCGTTTTGAGTCTTATCAAGCATTTAAGAAAGGCGTGATTCCGCCGTGTCTACGCTCATAGCCATTTTGATCGGCTTTATACTCGATTTTATTTTGGGTGATCCCGCGTGGCTGCCCCATCCTGTGGTTGGCATCGGTAAAGCGATTTCATTTTGGGAGCGTCAGCTCAGGCGATTTCCGGTCAAAAAAGGCTGGGAACTCTTCAGCGGCGCGCTTCTCGTGTTTTTTATCGCCGTTCCGGCTTTCAGTTCCGACACTCCGCCGAGCGCCCCGCCGTCGAGCAATTCGTTTAAGCTTCCCATGCCGCCGCCTAACGTTTTACTAAGCATACTGAACGGGTTCGATTCCAAAATCGCGACGCCGATATCGTTGGTCAAAAACATTAAAACCATCGTCAGCACCGCCGGAACCAGCATCAATACCAAAAGGTTCGCCACCACGCCCAGCGTGCGGGATTTCAGCGTCATGACGACAAACGTGACGATTGCGACAATCGAAAGGTATAACGGCACGGCGGCAAGAAACCGAAGCGCGATATCCCCTGCGCCGTTAAGCCGGAAAATCGCCGCGCACAGCGGAACCGTCACGGCCAAATACGCCGCAAACATGGCAAAAAAGATAATAACGTTCACGAGCAACTGCGAAAAAT
>JAITVU010000037.1 GCA_031285645.1 Oscillospiraceae bacterium
CAAACCCTCGCAGTTTATGCTCTGTAAAAATCAAACGGCACAGCCGTTGATACCGACAGCCAACTGACTATGCGGCGGCGCGCCGCTGGAAATGGAGTAATATGATCAGACGCGATAAAATTAATTACTACCTTGATATCGCCGAGTCGGTGTTGGAGCGGGGGACATGCCTGCGCCGCAACTTCGGCGCCATTATTGTTAAAAACGACCAGATCATATCCACAGGCTATGTCGGCGCGCCGAGGGGATGGCAGAATTGCTGCGATATCGGCGAATGCATGCGGGAAAAAATGCAGATCCCGCGCGGCGAACGATACGAGCTTTGCCGTTCCGTCCACGCGGAGGCCAACGCCATCATCCACGCGGCCAGGCCCGATATGCTGGGAAGTACATTATACCTTGTCGGCAAGGAAAAATCCAGCGGGGATTATGTGAAAGAGGCCAATCCCTGCGCCATGTGCAAGCGCATGATCATCAACGCCGGCATCGCGAATGTCATTGTGCGGGACGACAGGGATAATTTCCGCGCCGTCGTGGTGCTCGACGAGTGGATCGCCAACGAGGAGACCCTACGGGAAGGCTACGGTTACTGAAGGAAAATTTGAGCGGACCGAAAGCGAATACAGATCCAGGTTGAATTTATGATTCTCATTAATCGCGGCATTTTTTTGCGACAAATTCCATATCATACATAACCCTTTTATCGCATAATGAACCCGGCCCGGCGAACACTACATATCTGAAAGGAGTTTCGGATATGAGTGATAACGAAAAAATAAAGCGCAACAAACAGGAACTTCCTGACGAGACGCAGGACGATGATGATATAGAAGAAAATGAAATGGCAAGGCAGCAGTCCGACCAGACGCAGCAAATTCTCGAAACCGGCACCGTAACGCCGACAAAGGGCAAATACACAATCCATTGCCTGACGATTGTGGGGCAGGTTGAGGGCCATTATATACTCCCTCCCCAAAATAAAACGACGAAGTATGAGCATGTCATCCCCCAGCTTGTCGCCATACAGGAGAATCCTGAGATTGAGGGGCTCATCATCATCCTCAATACCGTGGGCGGGGATGTCGAGGCGGGCCTTGCCATCGCGGAGCTTGTTTCCGGCATGAAAAAGCCCACTGTAGCCCTGGTACTCGGCGGCGGACACTCCATCGGCGTGCCGCTGGCCGTCAGCGCCAAGAAAAGTTTTATCGTGCCCTCAGCGACAATGACCATTCACCCCGTGCGCATGAACGGCGTGGTGCTCGGCGTGCCGCAGACGCTGTCCTATTTTGACAAGATGCAGGAGCGCATCGTCACATTTGTCGAACAGAATTCCGAGATTTCCGCCAAGAAATTCCGGCAGCTCATGATGAACACAGGCGAGCTTGTGATGGATGTTGGCACGGTGCTCAACGGCAAGCAGGCGGTCGAGTGCGGTCTTATCGACTATCTCGGCGGCCTCTCCGATGCCATTCAATGCCTCTATGACCTCATTGAAGAGGCGCGGCCCGAAAAAATGGAAGACGAGGATGAGGCGGACGCCGCCGCTATCGACAATATAGATGAACCCGCGAGCCCACGCGCCGTGGCCCACAGAAACAAAGAGCGTCAGCAGCGCAAACGCGTACAGAAGGCGCCCGTTAAGGCCCGCAGCCGGGCCGTGGCCAGCACGGATGACGGTGATGACGATGTGCGCACATATATCCCCGCGTCAATGCGGGCGCAGCCTCAGGACAGCGGTGCGCGCGAACCCTTTTATAAACATGGCGAACTGCATACGCCGGGCGATGACGATCCGCACAGCGACCCCATTTTCGGCAAGTATCACCCGGACAGCTATTTCTGGAACGGCACGGCCACAGGGCGCGAACGGCAGAATACGCCGCCCATGGCGGACGGGGCCAAAGGGGCCGTGAGGCATAATAACGCGACCTCAGGGAATATGATGGAACAGGAAAGCGACGGTGATTTAAACGATGTTAATCCATTCGGTCACCCCTCCCCACATGCTGATTGAGCAGCCGGATTTTCCGGCCTATAAAACGCAGCAGGTGGGCAACGATTTCATCGACACCTATGACACGCCTCAGGGCGCATGCATGGCCAGGATTTATTCCACCGATTTGTCCGCTTACCTTAAAAAGGAAAACACGCCCGGCAGCATTTATAAGGCGCGGACATAACCCGTGCGCATGCATCCGGAGTTTTGCGGGGCATCGGGATCGCTCGTTTAAACAGGTTGGTTTGTGGATGTGAGATATTCATTCCCCGCTTTGGCTGAGGCCGACTAAAGGCCTTGGCCAAAGCGGAAATATACATACAGGGGCTGAGTTTATTGACATTAATTGAGGCGGCGATCAACGGTATTGTGCAAGGGCTGACGGAATTTTTACCGATTTCAAGCTCGGGGCATCTCGCGCTCATCCAGTATTTCACGGGAAGGGGCGAGGACGCGGGGATGCTTTTTACCATCCTGTTGCACCTCGGCACACTGCTTGCGGTTTTTATCGCGTTCTGGCGCACAATTTGGGAGTTGATTGTTGAGTTTTGCGTGATGATTAAAGACATCTTCACCGGAAAATTCCGGTTTGAGGGCATGCCGCCCAAGCGCAGGATGATCTTTTTGATCATTGTGTCGCTGATACCGATGATCGGCTCGTATTTCTTCCTTGATTATTTTGAGGCGGTATCCACGGACAACAGCATCATCACGGAAGGCGTCTGCTTCCTCGTCACCAGTATTTTGCTGAGTATTTCGGTGCTCTGCGTGAAGGGGCACAAGACGGATGCCGACATGAAGTACCGCGACGCTTTCATGGTCGGCGTGGCGCAGGCTGCCGCCCCGATGCCGGGCATATCGCGATCGGGCTCCACCATATCGATGGGCCTTATGATGGGGCTGGACAGGGAATTCGCTGTGGCGTTTTCGTTTATTATCGGTGTTCCGACCGTGCTGGGCGCAAATGTGCTCAAAATAAGCGACGCGGTGCGCGCGGGCGTTACGATGCCGGTGCCCGCCGTCCTGGTCGGTGTTTTATGCGCGCTTGTGTTTGGCTTGCTGGCAATAAAAATGGTCAAGTGGCTGGTGGCGTCGGATAAGTTGAAGATATGTGCGTGGTATACGCTGATTTTAGGTGTGCTTGTCATCGGCATCGGCATATTTGAAAAGCTGACGGATAATATGATCCAGTCGATTGTCATCGAGCTGATGAATATAGCAAGGGAACCGCTGTAGAGTTAAGTTTATATTTAACTAAATGAGCGGCGGAACAGCCGTCTCGTTAAGATACAATCAAAACCACCCCGCTTCCGCAGGGTGGTTTTGATTGCCTGATCCCTACCTACGGCTTACTTTAAAGCGCGTTTGAAATATTTGGGGCCTTTGAGGAAGGCAAGGCTTGTTGCTCACGTCGCAACGGGATTGTCGCTTATGCCGCGACGGGCAAGGCGCTGCTGTGCAGCGGGGCTTGTCGCTCATGCCGCGACGGGCAGTTCCTTTGTCTCGTCACAAAGGAACCAAAAGACGTAAAGGGGGCTCCCCGCCGCC
>JAITVU010000083.1 GCA_031285645.1 Oscillospiraceae bacterium
CCGACTGTTTTAAACATGTGGCATACGCCACATGTAGCCGCCTATACAGGCGGCCGAAACGTCGTTCATAGATTCCCGCGCATAGCGCGGATGCGGGCTGCGCCCGCTGATTTAAAACAGTATAACTGTTTTAAATCGAATCCACTATAAAGCGGCTTTGCTCTCTCGCAGACACATCGACATTTTTTGCGTCCTGTGATAGAATGAAGGTTATGAAACCATTGACGCTCAACCCCGAAATCACGCCCCTTCTGACCGATTGGTACACGGTCCATGCAAGAGACTTGCCCTGGCGGCAAAACCGGGAGCCCTACAATATCTGGCTATCCGAAATTATGCTGCAGCAAACAACTGTTGAAACCGTTATCCCCTATTATCTGCGTTTTCTATCCGCGCTGCCGGATATCCCCTCTCTGGCGGAAGCGGATGAGGAGAAGGTTCTGAAACTCTGGGAAGGCCTGGGGTATTACAGCCGGGCGCGCAATCTGCAAAAAGCGGCCCGCATCATCACGCAGGATTACGCGGGCATTTTTCCAACACGCTACGGCGACATCATCAAGCTGCCCGGCGTCGGCGTCTATACGGCCGGCGCCATCGCCTCCATATGTTTCGACCAGCCCACCCCGGCCGTGGACGGCAATGTCCTGCGTGTGATCACCCGCGTTGAGGGATTAACCGACAATATAGACAGTCCGCTCGTTAAAAAAGGCATTCATGAAAGCCTTGTCCGGATTTATCCACCTACAGGCCGCGGCGATTTCACACAAAGCCTCATGGAGCTCGGCGCGACGGTTTGCATGCCGAACGGCAAGCCACGCTGCGCCATCTGCCCGGTCGGCGCCTTATGCAAGGCGCGTGCCGACAACAGCTTTGACCGAATCCCCATTCGAAATAAAAAAAAGGAAAAAACAGTTCAGGATATCACGGTCCTGCTCCTTCTCTGTGACGGCAAAATCGCCTTGCGCAAGCGCGGCAATACCGGCCTGCTTCCGGGCCTCTGGGAGTTTCCAAATGTCGAGGGGGTTCTGGATGAAAACGAAGCGCTTAAGGCCGCGGCTGATTTGGGTGCGGAACCCGGGCATCTTGTCGGGCAAGAGAAAAAAGGACATATCTTTACCCATATCCGGTGGCGCATGACCTATTACTGCATTGCCTGCGACCGGCAGCCGGATGCCTTTGAATGGGCCGGCCTCGGGGATATTTTTGAGTCTTTCACGATTCCCACGGCTTTCAAAATCCCCGCCCGGCTCATGAAATATCTTGCGTAGGCGCATGAATGGATTGCCAAACTTTTGGGCCGCAATGCACACCGTATCTGTGAATATAGAATTCAATATATGATGACATACAAACAACCTGAGGGAGGTTCCGGCTATGATCATGCACGAGCTTTCGAGCAATATCTATCCCTGGGATATACACGACGAAGGCGTCGATAATCTGCTCGACAACATCCAGAATATCGCCGGCGGCAACATGGGACTTCTGGCCGCCATGATGCATCAGGAACGCCGGCCCGTCATGGAGGCGCGGTATCCGCACAATCCTGTGCGCAAATCCTATATATCCGAAGATGCGCGCTGCTACTTCACAATCCATGACGACATGTATAAGGGCAGCCGCCTGAAACCGCTGAGGGCCGAACGCGATTTCCTGAGGGATACAGACTGGCTCCAGGTTTTAACCGACGCCCTGCGCAAGCGCGGCATGCGCACCGGCGCTTCCATCACACACACGCCCCTCGACGCGCACCGCGCCCTGACGCAGTTTCCCGAGCTTATCCAGCAGGATGTGTTCGGAAATCACCCGGTTTTCCATTATTTCGGCGACCAACAGCTTTGCTGGAACAACAACGAGGCGCGCGAATACTCGTTTAACATTGCGGCCGATATCGTGAAGCATTACGATATCGACACCCTGATGGTCTCAATGCTCCTGCTCAATCCCGGCGAACCGGATATCCACGCCCTGCTCGGCGTCACTTTAGGCGGCTGCTTCTGCCCCGCCTGCGAAGCCAAAGCCCGCGCGCAGGGACTCGACTGGGACGCCATAAAAAAAACCGTCGGGCATTTTGCCCGCGTTGTCCGGCGCGCCGACGCCGCCGCAGGCGAGGAGTGGACCCTGATCAAACGCACCACCACGACACCGACCTTATTTCTGCTCCAATATCCCGAGCTTTACCAGTGGCTCAAATTCAGGTGCGACACCATATCGGATTATATCCGGGATATGGGACAGGTTGTGCATGCCATCAATCCCAAGCTGGATTTCCGCTACAACACTAACTGGCCTAAATCCGAGTTTTTCGGTTTCGACCTGCGCCGGATTGTTCATTATGTGGATTCCATCCGCGTGCTCGACTACGCCGAGCAGACCGGCGACGCCGAGGCCGTGATGAAAAAGGACGTTTTAATCGCCAACGCCCTTCAGCAAATGGGAGAAACAAAAAAGCCCGTGATCGCCTCCGTCGCGACGCGCGGCAAAGCGACGCCCGAGCTGATTAAACAAGCGCTCCGACTCATTGCCAAAAGCGGCGCCGACGGTCTTTCCTATGCGTTTTACGACTGCGCGTCGTTTGAGCTGCTGCGCGCGCTTAAGGAAGGCGCGGCCGAGGCGGGTATTGTGTTTCGTTGATATGATATCTCAGGATAACCCACAAACCGGCGGAGGAGTCTCCGCCGGTTTGTTATATGGCATAAAGATTTTCCAGATTCCGGGCGGCCCTGCCCATTACGGGCGCACGGCGTTAGCGCCTCTTCATGCAAGCGGTGTTTTTGTGCGACATTGACATTGTTATTCTTTGATAGTCACTTTAATATCCTTTAGCGGGTCGCTATGCCGCAACAAGGTAGGGCGCTGCTGTGCAGCGGGGCTTGTCGCTGATGCCGCGACAGGCGGGGCGCTGCTGCACAGCAATGCTTGTCGCTCATGCCGCGACGGGCAGTTCCTTTGTCTCGTCACAAAGGAACCAAAAGACGTTAAGGGGGCTCCCCGCCGCCCCCTGACCCCCGCATGATCGTGCCGTGTACACGCGAAGCATTGCCACA
>JAITVU010000122.1 GCA_031285645.1 Oscillospiraceae bacterium
AAAGGAAGTGCCTGTCGCGGCATGAGCGACAAGCTTCGCCTTGCAAAAGACCTAAAACTAAAAGAGTCGTAGACTCTTAACTACACACAAAATGACGGGGCGAAAGCCCCACCCCGCGCGCGTCGCAAAGCGCCCGCATAAAAACAAGATCTTTTCCCTGTTCTGCGGGCGCGGGTAGAAAGTTGACGCGCCGCAGCGCGTTATTTCAATGACAGCTGTGCAACTATACGCGCGCGGTAGGACCCTTCCAACGTTGGCGTACCCAAACTCTTTACTTCTCCTTGTTATCCATATCCGGGTGGGTCCGGGAGGCGGCCCCTCCCGGCGTCTTTTGGTTCCTTTGTGACGAGACAAAGGAAGTGCCCGTCGCGGCACGAGCGACAAGCCTCGCCTTTGCAAAAGGCCTTAGATTAAAAGGGTCATAGTTCCTTAACTATACACAAAATGACGGGGCGAAGCCCACTCCGCGCACGTTCGAAAGCGCCCTGCTTTATTGCGGCATGAGCGACAGGCTTCGCCTTTTCAAAAGGCCCGAAATAAAACTAAAAGTCAATATTTTTGATTATTTTATATCCAAAAACGCGCAATACGTGATTACTCCGGACGGGCTATGTGAACATAGTCTGATTTTTTTGTAAAAAGGGCCATTCGGGTTGAAAATAACCGCTAAATAGGGTAGAATAATAGTAGTCACAAAATGAATACTTTATGCGATATTTTTCCCCTTTATTTGACGTAAAAAAGGAGTGTTGCGCATGCCTGTTGAGCTGAATCTCAACTATACGCAGAATTATGTGCGCCCGCATGAGTTGGAGGCCGTATGGCCCCAGGTCGCCGCCGCGCACAACAGCCTGCATGCCGGGACCGGACTTGGAAATGACTTTTTGGGCTGGATTGATTTGCCTGTTCACTACGACAAGGAGGAGTTCGCCCGCATAAAGGCGGCGGCGGCCCGCATTAAAAAGGATTGCCAGGTATTGATCGTCATCGGTATTGGCGGCAGTTATCTTGGGGCGCGGGCGGCAATAGAATTTATACAGTCCCCCCAGTACAACAGCCTTCCAAAGGATACCCCCGATATTTATTTTGCGGGCAACAGCATCAGCCCGACATATTTAAACGAGATTTTACGCCTGTGCGAGGGTAAGGATATCTGCGTCAACATCATATCCAAGTCTGGCACAACAACGGAGCCCGCTCTGGCTTTTCGCGTGTTCCGGGAACTCCTGATCAATAAATATGGCCCTGAGGGCGCGAAGACCCGTATTTACTGCACAACGGACAAAGCGCGCGGCACGCTCAAGGAGCTGGCCGCGCGGGAAGGTTATGAATGCTTCGTCATTCCCGACGATGTGGGTGGACGCTTCTCCGTACTCACCGCCTGCGGGCTTTTGCCGATCGCGGCGGCGGGCTGCGATATAGACGCCATGATGCGCGGCGCCGCGGATGCAAGAAGCGCTTACAGCGCGGCGGATATGGACAAAAACGACTGCTACCGCTACGCCGCCATGCGCAATATTCTTTATGCAAAGGGCAAGGCCGTGGAGGTGCTCGTCAGCTATGAACCGGCGTTCGCCATGATGGCCGAGTGGTTCAAACAGCTCTTTGGCGAGAGTGAGGGCAAGGACGGCAAGGGGCTTTACCCCGCCTCGATGATTTTTTCCACAGATCTTCATTCCCTCGGGCAATTCGTCCAGGACGGCTCGCGCGTGATGTTTGAAACCGTCGTGGATATCGGGACGCCCAGAGCCGACTTTTTTATTAAAGAGGACGCTGAAAATTTTGACGGCATCAACTTCCTTTCCGGACAAAACATGTCCATCGTCAACGACAAAGCAAAGCAGGGCACGATCCTGGCCCATATAGAGGGCGGTACGCCCAATATCGTGCTTAAAATCCCCGAAATGAACGCTTACGAATTCGGTTTTCTCGTTTACTTCTTCGAAAAAGCCTGCGCGATCAGCGGCTACATGCTCGGCGTCAATCCCTTCGACCAGCCGGGTGTGGAGGCATATAAGAGGAATATGTTTGCGCTTTTGGGCAAACCGGGCTACGAGGAGGAGAGGGCCGCGCTTGAAAAGAAGCTGAAGTAGCGGTTGCGGCGGGAGCACTTATGATCTTGTTTCATCTACCATACAATAAATGCCAGGAAAGGATGTTATACCATGGTTAAACTGATTGTAGGCAGTAAAGGTTCGGGCAAAACAAAGAAACTGATCCAGATGGTCAACGACGCGGCAAAGGTGTCTAAAGGCAATGTGGTCTGTATTGAGAAGGGGGATTCCCTGAAATTTGACCTGAACTACAATATCCGATTGATCGACATCAAAGAATACAGCGTCAAGGGGAGCGACGCGTATTACGGCTTTGTGGCCGGACTCCTGGCCGGCAACTACGATATAACGGATATATTCGGCGATGCGACTTTTAAGATTCTCTGCGGCAAGGACAGCAAGGATTTTGAGCTGCTTGCCGATTTCGTGCAGAAGCTCGATGCGCTGACAAAGGAGTCTTCCGTCAATATCAGGCTCACTGTTTCCTGCGACGAATCGGATTTGCCGGAACGCATTCGTGAATTTATGATGTAATTCTTTTATACACAAAACAGAGCATGCGTTTTTTAAACGCATGCTCTGTTTTTAAGCTTTAAAAGCCGTTTATGTATTGATAAGAATGTTATTCAACGCCGTGCTTCTTCTTATACCACGCGATTTTACGCTCAATTTTAACAAGGTTTTTTTTAAGGCATTCCACCTCGTCCAGAATATGCTGGCGGTGGTCCAGGAAAATCTCCAAGCGCTCGCCGACGGTTGCGTCACCCTGCCCGCAAAGATCAAAATATTTCTTGATATCCCGTATCGACATGCCGGTGCTCTTCAGGCAGCAGACCATGCTCAGCTGATCCGCGTCCGCTTCGGTGAAAGCCCGGATGCCTTTATCGGTCTTATTGGGCGAGATAATACCTTCCTTCTCATAATAACGGATGGTGTGGGGCTCGAGATTAAATCTCTCGGCAACCTGAGAAATGCTGTACTGTTGCATATCGGCACTCCTTTAAGGCGACAGGCCATTATGATTATACGGCGATAATGTCATAACGCCATTGGTCGGGCATTTTATAATATTTCAGCGCAAGGACCTGTCGAGCATCTGTGACGCCATATCAGGGATGTCCGAACGGCGAGTCCGGGTAACAGCGAATCCCTGTCACGGATAGCGGTATATAACCTTATACAAACCCTCATAAAAAACGCACGAAACAGAGCGAATGCTTTTATGTAAAACGCGTCTGTGAGCGATCATTGAGTGATTGTTTTTAGGTGCTGTTGACACAAGGTTGTTCAAGTGGATTTTCGAGAGAATTTTGATGGATTTTTTTCGAGGAGGACGCAGGTGGACTGACGCCCGGCAAGAACGACGAAGAAAAAAGACACAAAATTCGCCGAAAAGACACTGTATCGTTCTTGTGTCAACAGTGCCTAATAGAGGATTAGTATTAACTTCAAGTTTATGGCTTGTATCCGTCTTTGTCAAGATACCAATATATAGAAATTTCTACAATAGCGGCGCGGTGTGACTGTACAAGTATACAAAAAAAACAAAATGACTTGACTTAAAGTTAACTTTAAGTATTAGTATAGTACATATAATGTGAATCAATTTGCGCGGCTCCGGTTAAGGGCTGAATTGCTTCACTGTAATGTCTGTAAAAGGGAGACACGGTTTATGAAGATG
>JAITVU010000142.1 GCA_031285645.1 Oscillospiraceae bacterium
AGGAACGGATGCGTGGCGTTTTATCGTGGTGAGTTTTATTGTGAAAAAAGCGGTGGACATTTCCCGCGAAGCGTGGTATACTGTCTTTGGAAAAGGGCAAAGCCTATAAGACAAACCTATATCACTCTTTATGATTACGGGAAATCACCGTGATTTTAAGGAGTGTTTTTTTATGCCGGAATACAGGGCGACAAAGTACGTCCGCTTATCCTACGCGGATGACAAAAAGGACAAGCAGAGCGACGGGCGGCAGGACAGCGATAGCGTTATCAACCAGAGCAAGCTCATTGACGATTTTGTGAAGAAGCACCCCGATATTGAGATCGTGTCGGAAAAGATTGACGACGGATGGTCGGGCTTGCTTTTCGACAGGCCCTCATTCAAGGAGATGATGGAGGACATTGAGGCTGGGAAAATAAATTGCGTTATTGTAAAAGATTTATCTCGTTTTGGACGCGAGTACATTGAGACGGGGCGCTATCTGCGCCGTATCTTTCCCGCCTACGGCGTCCGCTTCATCGCTATCCTTGACAACATCGACACATTGACCGAAACCTCCGGCGAGGAATTGATCGTAGGCATGAAAAGCATCATGAACGAGGCTTACAGCCGCGACATCTCCCTCAAAACCCGGAGCGCGTTGGCCATTAAGCGCGGCCACGGGGAATATATCGGGGCCTGCGCCGTATACGGCTACGTGAAATCGGAGGAAAGCAAGAACCGGCTTGCCGTGGACGATTACGCGGCCCATATCGTGCAGGATATTTTCAAAATGAAGATCGAGGGCGTCAGCGCCGCGAGAATCGCGGACACGCTGAATCAATCCGGCGTTTTGTCACCGATTGAGTATAAAAAGAGCTTGGGGCGGCCCCATCCGAGGGGCGGCTTCGCGGACAAGCCGGGGGCGAAATGGTCTGCCACCACCGTAATCCGCATTCTGAAGGACGAAGTGTATACGGGTATGCTGATACAGGGCAGGCAGACGACGCACAGCTACAAGCTCAAGGAGCTAGTTGACCGCCCTGCGTCGGAGCAGTCGCGGACGGAGAACGCGCACGAAGCCGTTATCCGAAAGCATGACTTTGACCTTGTGCAGAAGATCATGCGTCTCGACACGCGCACGGCCCCGCACAAAGACACGGTGTATCTGTTTTCGGGCATCCTGATTTGCGGATGCTGCGGAAACCGCATGACGCGGAAAACCGTTAGCCGGGGGGACAAGAAGCACCACTACTATTTTTGTCCGACCGGCAAGAAAAACGGCTGCACCGCGCCGCTGATAAAGGAGGGCGATCTGACGGACAGCGTTTGGATATGCCTGAAAGCCCAAATTGGCAATGCCCTCTCGCTGGAGCGGATGCTAGACAGTATCGATGCGGAGAAGATTAACGGCGAGGTTGTTAAGGGCTATGAGGCGAAGATCGCCTCCGCAGAAGCGCAGCTTGAACAGATACAGCAGTACAAAATGAGCCTGCGCGAGAACTTTGTGGACGGTATCATCACCAAAGACGAACACCGGCTGTACAAGAAAAAATATGACGCCGATATAAAGCGGCTGTCGGACGCGCTGGACGGGCTGCGGGAGGAGCTGGCCGGGGCTGCGGAGAATCGGGAGGGGCGCATGATGTGGATGGAGCATTTCCGGCGCTTCCAGAGCCTGCCCGGTATCAGCCGCAAGGCCGTGATTCAGCTTATCAAGTCTATCCGCGTGATCGACAAGGAGCGGCTTGAAATCCAGTTTAACTATAAGGCGGAGTACGAAAAGGCGATGGAATTTCTAACGGCGTATAAGGAGGCGGTATAAATGGCGAGGAAAAGCAGAAAAGGCATGGAGATGGACGCTGTTTTGGAAGAAGCGGTTTTTGAAATCCCCGTCTACAACACCGCCCTGTATATCCGGCTTTCCGTCGAGGACAACAAAAAGCGCGGCAATTCGGTGGAGAGCCAGAAATCCATTATGGAGAACTACGCCGCCCTGAACCCGGAGCTAAAAATCGTTGATACCTACATCGACAACGGCACGACCGGCACGAATTTTGACCGCGCCGGGTTTAAGCGCATGATGGCCGACGCGGAGGCCGGGAAGATAAAGTGCATCGTGGTCAAGGATTTATCCCGTTTGGGCCGCAACGCCATTGACACCGGCTATTACGTCGAGAAATACTTCCCCCTGAACCATATCCGCTTTATCGCGGTGACAGACCGCTATGACAGCGACAGCGGCGACAATGTTCACGGCGGCATCATACTGCCCCTGAAAAACATGATAAACGAGGCGTATTCCCTTGATATTGGCCGGAAAATCAAGGCGCAGGCCCGGCAGAGCATGGAGCATGGGGAATACATCGGCGCGAGGCCGCCCTACGGATATGTGAAGCATCCCCGCGATTGCCACAGGCTGGTGATCGACCCGGAAACCGCCCCGGTGGTGCGGCAGATATTTGAGTGGGCCTATGAACAGGCGGGGCTTAATACCATCGTGAAGCGCCTGAACGACGGCGGCTTCATTTGCCCCAGCCATCACAAGAAGGAAACCGGCCTCATTACCCATGAAAACCTGATCGGCAGCGGGAAGTGGCAGACCTTCACCGTGAACAAAATCTTATGCGACGAGGTTTACATCGGCGATATGGTGCAGGGCAAGACAAAGAGTATCAATCACCGGCAAGTGCCTGTCAGCAAGGATAAATGGATCGTCGTGCGCGATACCCATGAGCCGATTGTCAGCCGGGAGGTTTTCAGCGCGGTACAGGCGCACCGGGAACAGATAGCGGCGGAAAGCATTGCCCGCGCCCAAAGTCCGTATACCCTGAACATCTTTAAGGGCAAGGTGTTCTGCGCTCATTGCGGCAAGCCACTCCACCGGCAGCGGAGCCAGCGCAAGACAGGCCCGGACGTATATTTCCTCCACTGTATCGCCAACAGCCGCATTGCCAAAGGCACTTGCCCCGGCGTTATGGTGGATGAAGCGGAGGTAAAAAGAAAGCTGGCCGCGTTCCTGTGCAGTCAGGCGGTGACGCCCACAGGCGAAAACCTGTTGTCGCGGCAACGCGGCATGATTGCGGACGAGCGGCGGGACGCGGCGGCTTCGCAAGCAGCGCAGCTCCGGCAGGGGATCGGCGATAAGCAGCGGTTCTTGCAGGGACTGTATGAAACCTTTGTGAAAGGGATTCTAACAAGAGGCGAGTATTTCACCATGAAAGCCGAGTATGAAAAGAGGATCACCGCCGCTATGGACGAGATCGCGCTTTTGGAAACCGAAATGCGGCTGTATGAATCCAGCGCGGCGGCGCAGATCGGCTGGAAGGACGGCATCCGTCAGCTTGATTCCGGCGCGGCGCTGAACGCCGAGCTGATGAACCGGCTGGTGGAGAGGATTGAGATCAATAGCGACAAAACGCTGGTTGTGACATGCCGCAGCGAGGGGCTGGAGGTATACGCTCATGATTAACTACGTGATCGCCCTATACATCCGTCTTTCCGTGGAGGACAGCAAGACCGACAGCCTGAGTATTCACAACCAGCGCCTTATGCTCCATCACTATGCCGACGCGCTCCCGGAGGCCGACAACGCCGAGATTTTGGAGTTTGTGGACAACGGGCATTCGGGCGCGAACTTTGAGCGCCCCGCCGTGCAGGAGCTGCTAGAGCTGGTGCGGCAGAACAAGATTGACTGCATAATCGTCAAGGATTTTACGCGCTTCGGCAGGAACTCCATCGACACCGGCTATTTCATTGAGCGCGTGTTCCCTCTCTACCGCACAAGGTTTATCTCCGTCCAAGACGATTTTGATACCCTCAATTTCAAAGAGGACACAGGCGGCATGGAGGTTGCGTTTAAGTACCTGATCAGCGAATACTACAGCAAAGACCTCTCCGAGAAATCGAGGAGCGCCAAGTACATGAAGATGCAGAGGGGAGAATACCAAAGCAAAATCTGTCACTACGGCTATGTGAAGGGCGCGGGCAACCGCCTTGAAATTGACGAGGAAGCCGCCGCCGTGGTTCGCCTGATCTTCGATTTATCGCTGGCCGGGCAGGACGCCCGGCAGATCACAGGGGAGCTGTATACAAGGGGGATTCCGACGCCGGGGGAATACAAGGCCCAGCGCGGCATGAACTACCACGACATTTCAAGGTGTCACCATATGTGGCAGCGTTCACAGGTTCTGCGGATTCTCTACGACGAGCGGTACACCGGCACGTACATCATCGGCAAACGCGCCGTCCGGGAGGTCGGGGGAAGCAGGATGCGCTTGAAACCGGAAAGCGAGTGGTTCAAAATCCCCGATCATCACCCTGCCATCATCGACAAGGCGGTCTATGAACAGGTGCAAGCTGGCTTACGGCGCTATGTGTGCGAGAAAAAGAACCGCACGGAGTACCCCCTGCGCTGCAAGGTGTTCTGCGG
>JAITVU010000150.1 GCA_031285645.1 Oscillospiraceae bacterium
ATTGCCGTTATTCGATGAATAAGTCCTCCGGGCTGCAAATTGTATTGAAGTATTTGGCCAAAAGGATCAGAAAGATTTTATTGGTGACCTTTTGGGCGGGGTTTACCAGAAAAATCTCTTGAAACAGTTTTGTGCCGTTTCGTTCACACGCGGAAATGGCGGTTCTGATATTGCGCTCCACCACCGACGTTTTTACCTGAAACTGTTCCGCGATGTCCGGGTAAAGGTTTGTGGTGACATCGTTAAAAACCTCCCGGTTGCCCAGATAATTCTTTAGGGCGGTTTTGACATACAAAAAACCCAGCAGGTTTGCCGGCATGCCGATCTGAAGCAGCGCCGTTTCGATCAATTGGTCGGCCCGTTCACGGGGCCGCGTACTATCCGCGGCGCTTTTTTCCGTGCCGGCCTGCCCCACCATTGCCTTAAGGTGGCCGATTACCAGATCTACGTCAATAGGCTTAAGGTCATAGCGCACGATATCCATGTCGCCTAGCATTTTTACGATGCTGTCCGTTGCGTAACCGGTAATAATATAGATACTGGGGTTGTAATCCTCCATCCGGCCGATATACCGGATGATCCTCATGCCGTCATAATCGGGCATGACGATATCAAGCAGGATAACGCTGGGACGGTAATAATCGATAAGCACAATTGCTTCTTTTCCAGTTCCCGCTTGGGCGACAACGCTAAATTCCGGGTGGTCCTGCAAACGCAGGGATATAATATTACACCAGTCTTGATCATCATCGATCAGTATTATACTATGCATAGTTACCCACTTTCCACTTCCGATTTATTTTACATGAGGGATACTATGATGAACGTCAGCTGATGTCGGATTTATAAGTGCAAGCCCGATTGTGCCCAAAACCGCCGTGCGGCTTAGTAAGAGCGCGAAAAACCGCCCTGAGAACAGCCGGAAGCCTGTTTTATAGGCAAATATGGGCTAATACGCTCCTTTTTGCTATATTTATGGCCTTTGACACTTGGCAAAAAAAACGTTATGATTAGGATAATCATAATAATGGCCGGTACCGGCCGCAGCCCAAAGCGATATTGCGCGGGCGGAAATGGAGTTTGTCTCATGAGCGACCCGGACAGTAGCGTTGTTTTTTATATCCTTCTTTTGTTCCTGCTCATTTTAGTGAACGCGTTCTTTGCCATGAGCGAGCTTGCCCTTATTACCCTGAACGACGCGAAGATCCGCCGGATGGCGCAGGACGGCGACAAACGCGCAGCGGCGATCCTGAAGCTGACAGGCCAGCCCTCGAAATTTCTGGCGGCCATTCAGGTTGGCGTAACGCTTTCGGGCTTTCTGGCCTCTGCCGTGGCCGCCGATACCTTTACCGAGTATGTGATCGCGGCGTTTGCCCACACCGCAATCCCCCTGAATGTGCTGCGCGTGATTTCGCTGATCGTTATCACGTTTTTACTGTCGTTTTTTACGCTGGTGCTGGGCGAGCTTGTCCCGAAGCGGGTTGCCATGCAGCATTACGAGAAAATCGCCTTTGCGGTCACGCCGGTTCTCTGGGTGCTGATGGCGGCGGAAAAACCCTTTGTATGGCTGCTTTCCGTTTCCACAAACGGCGTCCTGCGCCTGATCGGGATTGACCCTAACCAGAAACCGGAGGAGGTTACCGAGGAAGAAATCCGGATGATGATTGACGTGGGCAGCGAAAGCGGCACGATTGAGAACCAGGAAAAAGATATGATCAACAACATCTTCGAATTTGACGACCGGAGCGCGGCTGAAATTATGACGCACCGCACCGATGTCGAATCCATAGAGATAACCGCCACGCTGGAGGAAATTGTTGCGCTGGCAACAAAAACAGGCTATTCCCGTATCCCGGTTTACGAGGATGACCTTGATAATATCATCGGGGTTCTTTATGGAAAGGACCTGCTTGATTTTATCACGCAGCCCGCCGCTGATTTTAAGCTGAGGCAATATATGCGGGAGCCCCTGTATGTTTTGGAATCCACCAGCTGCAAAAAGCTGCTGGCTTTGCTGCAGGAAAAAAAGATTCAAATGGCTGTTGTAGTAGACGAATACGGCGGCACTGCCGGTATTGTTACAATGGAGGATATTTTAGAGTCTATTGTGGGCAACATTCAGGACGAATACGATGACGAAGAAGAAGAAATCACACAGATATCGGAAAATCTTTACCTGATTGAGGGGACAACGCCCTTAGAAGATGTGGAACGGTATTTTGACCTGGAGTGCGAGGAGGATGAGGATTTCGATACCATTGGCGGCTATCTGATCTACCGGACCGGCCGTATTCCCGGGGAGCTGGAGCATCCCTCGTTAACCATCGGGGATATCAGGCTTACCGTGCTGGAAATGGACGACCGCAGGGTCGACAAAATTGAGGCGCGCCGGATAGCGCCGGAGGAGCAGGAGACCATAGATTAACCGCTGAAAAGCTCCCTATGAGGGGGCTTTTTCCGCGTTGCCGCGTTTTTCGTGAATCCGCCTTGCCAGATAGACAACCGGCGTATCGGCAAGGCTGGTGACAATAAAAATCACATAGCTGGAAAGCATGACGGTAAGAAGCTCGCCGGGCTCAAAGACGCCCCAAAAAGCGCCCAAGGTAAACAGAACGGTGTTCAGCAGCTGGCTGACCAGGGTAGAGCCATTATTGCGCAGCCATAAATACGGCCTTGTGCCGCCGAATCTGCGTTCGGTGAAGCGCCACCAGGCATGATAGAGGAATACGTCGAAGCGCTGCACAACCGCGTATACCAGCAGCCCGGTCAGCATCAGGCGGGGCGTGTTGGAAAACACCGCGCGGATGCTCGGGGCAATGACATCCTCCGCGTTGGGGCGGTACAGCAGCCAGGACTGGGACACCAGTATAAAGCTGGCCGAGGTTAGGATGCCAATGTTAACGGCGCGCCCGGCGGCTTTTTTCCCCGCAACCTCGCTGAGGATATCCGTGACCAGAAAGGTGGAAGCAAAGAGCACGTTGCCAAGTGTCTGCGCCATTCCAAAGGCGTCCACCAGAAGCATGACCTCGATATTCGCGGCAATGGTGGCGAACACAGTCCAGCCAATCAGGCCGCTTTCCCCAAATAAGGCATACCACAGCAGAACAAGCAGGTAAACCCCGCACAGGGAGAGCACAAGCAGCAGTTCGTTCGTCATCCTTATTCCCCCCCGACCCCAAAGTCAGAATTCTGGAGCAGGATGTCGACCCTGGGATCCCCCAGATAATGGGGCATTACCTGCTCCCGGAAAGCTGTGGCAGCGCGTTCATCCGGCGCGATTGCCGCCGAACACCCGCACATAACATTAACGCAGACCCGTTCGAAATGGGCAAGCGCCGTTTCAATATCCCGGCGCATACCGTGTTCCGTCTGGTCACAGAGGCCAACCAGCAGGCAGCATTCGTCGAAGTAGCGGCTCATGACAGC
>JAITVU010000170.1 GCA_031285645.1 Oscillospiraceae bacterium
ATCGAGTCCCTCCCACCAGACGGTGTTGTCGTCAAGGTTATGCACAACATTGGTGAAGATGGTGTTTTTCTGGGTGGAGAGCAGAGCGTTGGGGTTGGACTTCATATTGGTGCCGGGTGCGACGCCGAAGAATCCGGCTTCAGGGTTGATGGCCCACAGGCGCCCGTCCGCGCCGATGTTCATCCAGGCAATGTCGTCACCGACGGTCCAGACCTTATAACCCTTCTTCTGGTACACTTCGGGCGGGATGAGCATGGCCAGGTTTGTTTTGCCGCAGGCGGAGGGGAATGCTGCCGCGACGTATTTCACTTCGCCCTTGGGATTCTGGATGCCCAGAATAAGCATATGCTCAGCCATCCAGCCCTCGTTTTTGCCCTGGTAGGACGCAATGCGCAGCGCAAAGCACTTTTTACCCAGCAGCACGTTGCCGCCGTAACCGGAGTTGACGGACCAAATGGCGTTGTCCTCGGGGAAATGGCAGATATAGCGGTTTTCCTCATCGATATCGGCTCTGGAGTGCAAGCCGCGCACAAAGTCGTTCGATGTGTCGCCGAGCTGTGTCCACGCGGGGTCACCTACGCGCGTCATGATATCCATGTTGAGCACAACATAGATGGAGTCCGTGAGTTCCACGCCGACCTTGGAGTAAGGCGAGCCGATGGGACCCATCGAATACGGGATAACATACATGGTGCGGTCCTTCATAACGCCGTTAAAAAGGCCGCGGAGCTTCTCGTACATCACCTTGGGGTCTTCCCAGTTGTTTGTGGGGCCCGCGTCGTCTTTATTGCGCGAGCAGATGAAAGTGCGGTGCTCAACGCGCGCGACATCGTTGACAGCGGTGCGATGGAGTACGCAGCCCGGCAGCTTTTCCTGGTTCAGCTCCTCGAGTTCGCCGGAAGCAAGGGCCTGATTTTTAAGGTCCATCAGCTGTTTGTCACTGCCGTCGATCCATACGATTTCCTTTGGGGTGACGAGCGCTTTCATCTCGTCGATCCATTTAAGAACGTTTTGATTCTTGGTCATTGTTGATCCCCTCTCTGATAGTATAAAATGAAAAACAACATTTTTCCCATATTAGCATTATACCTCATCACACCTTGCAATACAAGGTGTTTTTGCATGTTTTCCAAAGAATATTAAAACAAGGCACAGACTCCGCTCTTTTTTACTATTTGTTTTTAGAATGGGGGTTTGGCGAATCTGTCCGCATTTGAAAATCTCTTTAAAGGCGAAAGCCGTTTGGAATTAAATGCAAGTTGTCGCCGTATTTCCTTCATCTTTAAGGCGGCATTCGAGTCAAGGCTCATCGGATCAGCCATACGGATGCTATTACTTTGCGGGTTCAAGCGCCAAGATATACAGTGGCCTACATGCCATTTCTTGCCGTACCTTTTAGAAGCCGCGCTCAATTCCCATACCTGCCGCGGCATTCAGGCTTAAATCACCCACATGACCCGCCATGTATTCATAAAAGGCCTGAGCCCCGATCATCGCGGCGTTGTCCCCGCACAGGTTGACCGGCGGTATATAAAGCGTCGCGTCCGCCGCGCCCGCTCTTTCTTCAAGCATGCGGCGCAGCAAGGCATTTGCGCAAACGCCGCCCGCGCACGCCAGCGTTTTATAATCCTTGTCCGCCGCCGCGGCAAAAAAACGGCTGGTTAATATGTCGCACACCGTGTAGCGGAAGCTGGCGGCCATGCCGTTTATATCAAGCGCCTCTTCAGCGCCGCCTTTTTGCTGCGCGTTGTGCACCGTGTTGATCACCGCCGTTTTGAGACCGGAGAAACTGAAATCATAGGGGCCCTCCGCCTTGGGGCGGGGGAGCTTATAAAGAGCCGCGTCGCCTTTTTCAGCGGCGGCGTCGATATGGACGCCGCCGGGATAAGGCAGGCCCAGCACGCGCGCCACTTTATCAAAAGCCTCGCCCGCCGCGTCGTCCCTTGTGCGGCCCAAAACGCGAAACACCGTGTAATCGACAACCTCGACGATGTGGCTATGGCCGCCCGACACGATCAGGCACAAAAAAGGCGGCCTTAAATCCGGATGGGCGATATAATTGGACGCAACATGCCCGCGTATGTGATGCACCGGGATCAACGGCTTTTCCGCCGCGAGGCAGAGCCCTTTGGCGAAGTTGACGCCGACAAGCAGCGCACCGATCAGGCCCGGCGCCGCCGTCACGGCAACGGCGTCCAGATCCTCAAGCGCCAGCGCCGCCCCCTCAAGGGCGGCGGCGGTGACGGTGACGATCTGTTCCGTATGCTGCCGCGAGGCTATTTCGGGCACAACGCCGCCGAATTGCCGGTGCGTCTCAATTTGGGTATGCACGACCGAAGACAAAACCCTGCGGCCGTCTTCAACAACCGCCGCCGCCGTTTCGTCGCAGGAACTCTCTATAGACAGTATTTTCACTTGGGCCCTCCCGAGCATATAATAAATCAACAAATGGGCGCCCGCACATCACCGCTGGCGAAACAGGGCTGTCACTCAGGGGTATGCGCTTCTTAAAAGATTTCGCGCCTTGGCGAATCCGCAATGTATACTATTTTAATGTTAAATTAATGGTTTTTTATGATTTGGTTAAGGCTTCCTTATAAACCCGCTGTTAAGATAGAATCAAGAACACACCGCAAAGCGGGCTGTTTGGTCAACATAAGAAAGGGTGGCGATTATGGAGCGGCTGGTTCGTAAAACCAATACTTTATCCGTCGAATCCGCACAAGCCGGGGACGCCATATTTGCGCGCGGACTGTGTTTTTACAAAACCGTATGGCTGTTCGCGCTGGGCAGCGTCATCGGTTTTTTGCTGGAAACCGTTTTTTGCTTTATTTTCAAAGGCTATCTCGAAAGCAGGCAAGGCATGATTTACGGGCCCTTTAACCAGATTTACGGTTTTGGCGCCGTCATTCTGGCCGTGTTGTTATTGCAGGTAAAAAAAAGAGGTAATGTGGCTGTATTCGCCGTTGGCGCCGCCGCGGGCGGCCTGTTTGAAATTATTTGCAGTTATGTGCAGCAACAGGCTTTCGGCACTGTGTCATGGGCCTATAAATGGATGCCCTTTTCAATCGGCGGCGGGCGGACCAACTTGCTTTACATGGTCTTTTGGGGGTTCCTCGCCATCGTTTATATCCGTGTTGTTTATCCTGTGATCTCCGCTGTCATTGAGCGCATCCGCAAGCGCCCCGGCGTGATCCTCTCATGGGTGATCGTCGTCTTCATGTCCGTCAATCTCTGCCTGTCCGCTTTTGCGGTGGCGCGCTGGACGGAGCGCCAAAGCGGCGCGCCGGCCAAATCTGAAATCGATACCCTTATCGATACATATTATCCGGATGAACGCCTGCAGCAAATATATCCGAGCATGATCCGCGTCAATCAGGAAGCGGCTTGACCCGCCTCAACAACGCTATTACGCCTTCCGCCCTTTTAGCGCCGCTTTAGTCATGAATTTTTCGGTGTCGATGATAAAGCGCGTGTGGGTTCCGCGGCCAATCTCACCGGCCTCGTCACGCATTTTGACATCAAAATCCACGCGCCTGCGGTCCACCGCCACGACTTTTGCCGTCGCGAACACCTTCATCCCGACGGGCGTCGCGTCGCTGTGGCTCACATTCACCTGCGTGCCTACGGATGCCTGCCCGGATTCCAAAAAGGGTTTGATGCATTCCGAGGCCGCAAGTTCCATAAGAGCGATCATCATCGGGGTGGCGAAAACGTCGACCAGCCCGCTCCCGACGGCGCTGGCAATATTCGACTGATCCACCGTCGTCGCCGATGTGTATTCTGTTCCAACCTTTATATCCATACATCTCTTCCCTTCAGTACTCATATTTTTATCATTATAACATGATATACTCATATAGGTTTGAAACAGTGTTACTGTTTCAAACCTATATGAGTATACGGTCGATATAAAGAACCTTTAGTGGCGCGGAACGGCAGCCGTGCAAATGTATACGCCAGGCGGATATTTTGTTTTACGTGAGTATTACACGTATATTCAGACCGGTGTGTCATGGAAGAAAAGCCGCCTGGAGCCGCAAATCCGCCGCG
>JAITVU010000174.1 GCA_031285645.1 Oscillospiraceae bacterium
TCATGCTTTCCAGTCTGGCGATGGCTGGCTGCCGCACGCCGGACAGTTCCGCCAAATCCCTTTGGGACAGCCCCTTGCCCTCCCTGGCTTCAATCATTTTGCCGATCAGGGATATTTCAAAATTGATCCGTTCCCGTTCCGCCGGGCTCACCCGTGTTTCATCATTCATATAATCGGTAATTGTTTTGATTGCCTTACCGCTACTCATATTCTTCACCATACCTTTCCAAAAAATCTTTCATCTTTGACCGCGCCTGTTCGATTTCACGCGGGGGTGTTTTTTGCGTTTTCTTTATAAAATGATGCAACAACACAAACCTGTTATCTTTCCAATAAAAGAAAATGATCCGATTCGACAATGGGCGTAATTCCCACAAACTCCCGTCTATATGCTTTACGATTGGTTGGCCAATACGCGTCCCATATTGCTTCAGCGCCATCATATAAGCAAGTATTTTATCGCGATTGATTCGCTCTGTCTTACTCGTCCCGCCTTTTTCTTTCAGTTCGTCCAAGTATTCAACAATTTTGGATCTACCATTCCGATCATAATAAAATTCAACCTCGTACACGGTACTCTACAATCCTCCTTACAACACAAGATAACATATTCGTTATCTGGCTGTCAATCCGCAACTATTCTTTTTATGCAATTCAAATATCAATAATTTATAATGACACCCCTACCGTTTCTCACCATTGCAAACCGAAAGTGTCACGCAGCCGCCTTTTGAGTTGTTTTCCAGAGTCAGCCGCCCCGAATGCTTCCTTGCGACCTTCTCCGCAATGGACAGCCCTATTCCATAATTATTTGAATCCGTCCGGCTTTTGTCCTGCCGCCAAAACATTTCTTTTGCGTGCTGTAGGGCGGCTTTGGAAAAGCCCGCGCCTTCATCCTGCACGACAAATGAGGTTTCGTCTTTATTCTGGATTATTGTAATCGTGATATGCCCGCCGGGCTCGGTATACCTGATAGCGTTTTCGCCAATATTGATCAGCGCGCGGGTCAGTATGGCGGAGCCAGCCATTATATAATGCCGGTCGCCGCAAACGTATTCTATATCAATAGATTTTTCCTGCGCCAAAGGGAGTAAAACTGTGTTCAATTCGTCCAGCATTTTTCCTATATCAACCCGGTTCATTTCCTCGCTTACCAAATCGATGTTTGCCACCTGCTGCAATGCGCCGACATACTGCTGCGCCCTTGTGCCCGCGCTATGGATAAAACCGGCCAGCTCTGCCTGCTCCTTGCTCAACGCATCTTCCAAAAGCAGCTCGGCGTTCCCGCTGATGATCGTGAGAGGGGTCTTTATATCATGGGCGAGGGCGGCGATTTCCTGTTTGCGCTGTTGCTCGGATTCCCATTGCCGGATAAGCGCATCTTTCAGAGCGCCGCGCATATCATCCATGGATTGCAGCGCATGGTTAAACTCTTTTATCCCGGCCGATGTGGCGATAGGCGTGTCCAGATCCTGCCTCGCGATCTGTTCGCTGGCGGTTTCTACCAGAGTCAGCTTGGCGCTCAGCTTTCGGCCCATGCCGCGGACAAACAGCAGGAAGAATAGAACAACTGCGGCGACCGCCAAAATAAACATAATCAGCTCCGCGCCGGGCAGAATGTTTTGTAATGGCGTATTGGTAAAACTGACCGCATAGCGCCACGTGAAAAGGCAGCGGCTTCCGTCCTCATAAAATAGATACGCTCCTGTGCTATAGCTTACATTGTCGGCCGCGTATCGTGATGCTTCCTGCGAAAGAGCGTTTCCGTCCAGCGAAGACGCCTTGACATTTCCATTTTTGTCAAAGTAGATGTATTCGTAAAGAACGGGTTTCAGGTCGTCTGTGAACGTATCAAATCCGGCTTGCCGGGCTATTTCCGACCTGGCTTCCGCTTCACCCGCGTTGGCCGGCGCAACAACGCCGATTTCCATACCTATAAGAAGGATGAAGAACGCCGACGCGAGTATGGCAAGCAGCCCGACAAAAAACAGAAGCAGCGTGCGGGCAAAATAGCTTTTCAATCCTATTGCTTTTCTCTTTTCCAACGGTATCCAATCCCCCATGCGGTTTCAATCGGCTCGGCGCCATAGGCTTTCAGCTTGGCCCGGATGTTCTTGATATGTTCCACTATTGTACTTTCGTCCGATTCGCCTTCAAATCCGAATGCCGCCTCATATAGCTGACCTTTGGAAAAGACTTGTCCCGCGTTTTCCATCAAACTGGCGCAAATCGCGTATTCGCTTTTGGTAAGCGCAATGGCGGCGTCTCGAAATAATACCTCTGTGCCGGACAAATCCAATACGAAATCTCCGATGCGGAGAGCATGAATACGTCCGCGCGTTTCCCGGCGCAGATGAGCTGATACCCGCGCGCGCAGCTCGGCCACCGTAAACGGCTTATGGATATAATCATCCGCGCCCAGCCCGAGGCCGTGTATCAAATCTTTTTCAGCCGTCCGCGCCGTCACAAATAGGATGGGACAGTCCACCATGTCACGGATGCGCCCGCAGTAGGAAAACCCATCTTCATCGGGCATCATCACATCCAGCAAAATTAAATCGACAAACCGGGCTTTTTCAGGCGATACTTCCGCTGTTGTCATAGCGGTACGCACCATATGACCGTCCCGTTCCAGAGCGGTTTTGATAAAGGCCAGAATATCAGCTTCATCATCAACAGCCAGAATATGCGCCATCGCTATACCTCCACACAGAATTTATTATACATTTTTTCGCCCCTCCCACCGTCGAA
>JAITVU010000155.1 GCA_031285645.1 Oscillospiraceae bacterium
GCGCAAATCCCAGGTATTTTTATAGCGCTCAAAATAGGTTTGTTCCGTGCTGATGTCCGAAAGGGTCATGACGTTCAGGAAGGTGCTGAAGACAAGCACAGAAAGGGTGAGAGACAGGACCGATGTGCGAAACACCTTGCGCCGGGCGTATAGGGATTTGCGGGCAAGCGTTCCTTCCGCCCCGAACAATAAGCCAAATATACGGAACTCACGCATTTTCTTCACTTTCCATTCGCCGCCGCCCCGAATAGCCTCCAGAGGGGTCAGACGCGCCAGTTTCCGGGCGCACCACATCGCGGACAGCCAGACTGAAAAAGTACAGAAGATCAGTGTCAAAAGGAAAATAAGCCCGTGGTATTCAAACCGTATTCTGTCTGTCTGAACCGGCTTTGCCACAGCATTGGAATACTGGACGATTCCCCAGGTAAGCCCAATACCCAGTACAATACCCGCCAGTATCGCCGGCAGAGACAGGGCCAATACCTCCTGCACCAGTGCCGCGCGCTGTTGCCTGGGCGTTGCGCCAACACTGGCCAGGATGCCCATGTGTCGCACGCGCGCTTGCATGGACACCGAAAACGCGCTGGAGAGAATCCATACTATAGACAGACCGACTACCAGCGCCATCAATAAAAGCGGCGCCACCGGTCCGGCATCAACCGGCGCTCCCGCCGCACGCCGCACGGCGTCAGCCCAGGTATTGTACGCAAACCCGCACATCATTGACAAAAATGTGGATGCAATCAGAATCGCGATAATAGCGGCAATACCCATTGTTTTGTTGCGCCTTATGGCGCTCAGCGTATATATCTTCCACATCCCGCTTCAACTCCTTCGCACGCATATCCGTCAGGTATCCATACGCCCGTCTTTCATCCGCAATATGCGGTCCGCGCGCCGGGCCAACGGTTCGTTGTGGGTCACGAGCAGGATTGTTTGCTCAAACTCCCGATTGGCCTGTCCAAACAGCTCAATGATCTCGTCAGATTGCTGCTGATCAAGGTTTCCGGTGGGCTCGTCGGCCAGCAATACGGCCGGGCGGTAAAGCAGGGCGCGGGCTATAGCCACGCGTTGTTGCTGCCCGCCGGAAAGCTGGCCGGGCAAACGGTCCATGAGGGTGGTGATTCTGAGCACATCCGTAATCTGCGATAAAAGCGCCGAATCCTCTTTGCGCTTGTCCAGGCGCAGTGGTAAAAGGATATTCTCCTTTACCGTCAGGGTGGGAATCAGGTTATAGAACTGATAAATCATCCCCACTTTGCGCCGTCTGAGCAGCGCCGTCTGCGTCGCGCTCATTCCTGTTATTTCCTGTCCGTCCAATTGGATACTGCCTTCACTGGAGCGGTCAACCGCTCCAATCAGGTGCAAAAGAGTGGATTTCCCGGAACCGGACGGCCCAATAATCGCCGCAAACTCTCCTTTTTCAATAGCCAGGCTGACATCATCCACTGCGGTTACCTGCGTATCGCCGACACCGTATACTTTAGTTACGCCTTCACACCGTACAATCTCCATTGCTCTGTGGTCATTCCTTTCGCCAAATATTTCAGCGGTCGCCCCTTCCCGCAAGGTATCGTCGAAGGCGATGTCATCAACGGTGACATCCTCCCCGAAATAGAATAGGACACCCTCCAGCAAACACCTCACACTTCAGTTTTCCTTCTTATCATACCATACAGCCCAAGGCACAGGATCGGTACAGCACAGGCAATCACCATCCACTGAATTTGAATAACGTCCGCCAGCGGGCCGAAGATCGCCGTACCAAGCGGCATGAACCCACTGTACATCGCGCCCAGAAGGCCGAAAATGCGTCCCTGCTTTTCATCCGGCACGTGCTCCTGCAGCACGGTGGTGGCGGACGACTGCACCACAGGGATGAAAAAGCTCATGAGGAACATGAAAACCGCAAACAGCCAGAAGGTGTCGGTGAAGCCGATGGCCAGCGAGAACAGGCCGAAACAGAGCAGCCCCAGGGCCAGGGTCTTTTTCCGGTTCCTGAATCCGCCCCAGGCCCCCAACAAAATACCGCCCAGCACCATCCCCGCGAATCCGGCCATCTCGTTGACGGTCAGGTACATATAACTGTCGCCAAAAGTTCTCTCGATCATGAGCACCGTCAAAAAGCTGGAAGGCACACTCAGGAAAATGAAAGCGCCATAGGTGAGCAGCAACCGCTTCACCAGCCCATCGCCGGCCGCGTAGGAAAGCCCCGCCCTCATATCGGCCAAAAAAGTTTCAGCATTTTCAGGCTGCAAACTTTTCTTGCCTGAGACAGACACGGAGCACAGGATCAAAATGCCGATCACGGCCGTCGCCACATCAATCAGCAGTATCCAGTGAAAGGAGCCAAAGGCCAGGATGGCGCCCGCCGCCGCAGGAGCGGCAAACTGCACGATGGACATCATGCTGCCGTTGATCCCGTTATAACGCATCAGATGTGTTTCCGGCACGATTTGCGGGATGACCGCGCTCACCGCCGGGGTTTGCACGCCGGCGCCCAAGGCGCGCAAGGCTGATGCCAAAACCAGCAACGGCAGAATGCTTGCCGATACACCAGAGGCATAGATTACGGCCAATAGAAGTGTGACAACCGCGATGCCCGCGTCCGCCAGAATGATCAGGCGCTTACGGGGATAGCGGTCGGCCCAAACACCGGCGAACAGCGACACCACCGTTTGCGGGATGGTGGCGGCCAGCGTGAGCAGCGTCACCCACAGGCCCGATGACGTCTCCAACGCCACCTGCCAAATGATGGCCATTTGAACAATGGACGAGCCGAACAGCGTGATTGCCTGGCTGACGATAAATCGTATCGTATTGCGCCGCCAAGCGATTGGGTGCATTTGTATCTCTTTATTTTCCATGCGATTCCCTCCGGTTTTCTTGTCTCAAGAAAGTCTACCACCAAAGATCAAAGTGGTGGGTTACTGGAGGGTACAAAGCCTATAATTTCCCCGTTTGCAGGGCTTTCAGCAGCGAAAGCATCTCCTCGATGTCGCCCAAAGCGCCGGTCAGCGAAGTGATGTAGCGGTCCGCAACCGAAACAATGTCCTCGGTCTGATCCGGGGTGTCGATGGCTGAGAGCAAATCCGTTTCCCCATGCTCCATTTTTTGCAGCATGCGGCGGACAGCCGTTTGCGAGTAGTTTGCGTTGCGCAGAACTGAAATGATTTTAAGCCTGTCCATTTGGTGAGCGCCATATTGCCTGCGATTTCCCTTACGGGGGATGGAAATAAGGCCGTTGCGCTCCCAATCCCGCAGGATATGCACGCTCACACCGACCTGCGCGGCGGCTTCCCGCCTTCCGATTGGGACGGCGTCATCATCCGGTTCATACCCGCCGCTTAGAAGCTGCTTTGTGATGGCGATGGCTTCTCCTGCCTTGAATAATCCCTCTTTGATATTCTTTTGATAGCGTATCGTTTGGGATTTCGCGTCGTCTAACCGGCCCTCTGCCACGGTTTTAAGGATGCCGACAACCTCATTACGCATATTGTCGCTCAGAATTTCCGCCCGGAACGCGCAGCGAATCAGCCGCAGCTGCGTCAGATGCCTGTCGGAAAACACGCGGTAACCATTGGCCATTCGAGGAATGGGCGGTAAAAGTCCCTGTTCTTCGTAAAAACGAATGGTATTCGGATGTACGCCTATCATGGCGGCGATTTCTGAGGTGCGGAAAGCGTTCCTGTCAGAAGTGGAGTTTTTGTTTGCCGCCATCAATGATTTTTCCTTCCCTGGGTTTATATGATGAGCAAAATCGCCAAAGGGCAGTCAGCTTGTTAAATATCAAGTTCTTTTGCCCTCTCGGGCCGTTTTTTGAAGGGCCTCCCCGACTCGAAAGGCGGAGAGCCTTATTCTTAACATACCGCCGTTACTAAAAGAGTACTTTAAGCGTTCTTTTCATAAATCAGTCGAAAAGAGGAGTGCTGAAATAACGCTCGCCCGTATCGGGCAATAATGTGACCACTGTTTTGCCAGGTCCAAGCTTCCTTGCCATCGCCAAAGCGGCGGCGACATTGGTCCCGCCGGAAATGCCGCAGAGGAGGCCTTCCAGGCGCGCCAGTTCTTTAGCTGTGTTGATAGCCACCTCATCTGTCACAATGAAAATATCGTCGTAAATATTCATATTGAGATTCTCCGGAATCAAGCCGTCGCCGATACCCATCTGCAAATGCGTGCCGATTGTTCCCCCGGCCAGAATTGCCGCGTTCTCCGGCTCAACCGCCCAGATGAGGACATCGGGATGAAGCGCCTTGAATATCTCGCCGATTCCCGAGATGCTCCCGCCTGTGCCCACGCCCGAACAAAAACCGTGAATAGGCTTTGCCGCCTGCTCGAGTATTTCAAGAGCCGTATGATGTTTATGTACCAGCGGGTTATTGGGATTGGCAAACTGTTGCGGGACAAAGACATTGGGATCATCAGCGGCCATGCTTAGCGCCATCTGCAGGCACGCCTCAATGCATTTGCCGATATCGCCGTCGTCATGGACCAAAACAACGTCCGCACCGTAATGCTGCACGAGCTTACGCCGCTCAACACTAACGGAATCGGGCATGATAATCCGCACGCTGTATCCGCGCACGGCGCCGATCAGCGCAAGGCCAATGCCCTGATTACCGCTTGTCGGTTCTACGATTATCGTATCCTTATTGATAAGGCCTTCCTCTTCCGCGGCATGGATCATATTGTACGCGGTTCTTGTCTTGATCGATCCCCCAATATTCACGGCCTCAAACTTCACAAGAACTTCGGCGTCCTCGGAGGTCGTCATCCGGTTCAGACGAATTAAGGGTGTATGGCCGATGGCATCCAGCACATTGTTATAGATCACTTGCACTCCTCCTGACAGGCTAAATAATAGTCTTAATACAGTATATTACAAACAGGCACAAATGGGAATCCCCATGCCATTCATATTTAGCGTAAAAACGCTACCATATAAAAGAAAAGCTTCTTGACAAATTCGTCCAATAATATTAGAATATTAGCATTGCACAATGCGGGTATGGTTTAGTGGCAGAACATCAGCTTCCCAAGCTGAGAGTGTGGGTTCGATTCCCATTACCCGCTCCACAAATAAAGCCGCATGTTTAAGCCAAAAACTTAAATGTGCGGTTTTTTTCGCGTCGCTGATATGCAATGATTTGGCCTTATTTCGTAGTATCTGTAATGTTAAAACTCAAGCTTTATATTTCCGCAAATTTCCTTTTTTAAGCATTCATTTGGCTATCGGATAATCATAAATGCGCTTCCTTTTAATATGTTGTCCGACATTGCTTGAAAGGGTCTGCGGCGCATAATATAATGTTTACGCTGCATCTGCCTTCGGGCATGTGTCGGCTGGGGAAGTGACGCATACCTTTCGCGAGGAGGCACCGCTTCCTTCATTTCTTGAGATCATCCTTAACTTCTTAATTCCGGCAGCTTCCATTTTGTTTACGTTTTCCAGCTCACAATAAACATCTAAAATCTGCTTGCACTCTTCGTCATACTTAACGGCCATTCTGTAAGGCTTCGGATTATTCGTCTTAGGGCCACTCTTATTGCCCGCTTCCAGCAAATAACCTCGTATATCATCCTTGAGGCTGCCGCCCACCATGTAGCGCTACAAACCCCATTCCGTTTTGTAGTCTTTTACGATTTCAGGCTTTGACAGCAAATATTTGTCTAGCCAAGGATAGTTTTTTACAGCCATTCCTCCTCAAAAAGCTTCAGCAGCATCGTCTCCGGGTTTTCCAAATGCTTGGCGTCAAGCGTATGACAGTAGCCGCATATATAAAAAATGATTGCTTACGCTGCCTTGAAATCTCTGCGTCATAACACATTCCGAACAAAAACATATTGCCCCTGTCCAGATAAATGCTCCGAAAAGCTATAATCCTCCCAATCAAACTCCCGCAGTGTATCCGGCTTATCGATGCGGTTTTTCATGATAAACCGCACCATCTGCCCTCGCGCCATTTTGGAGGCGGTCGCTCGGCAGATCAATCTGCCGGCCTTATTTTCAAGAAATCGACAGGATAATAACCGATTGTTTGCGGCCAAGTGCGGGATAATCAGTTTTTCGTACTCACCCGAGCAGAGGTTGATGACTGTATCGGTATGCTTGAACAGCTCCTTGCAAACGCTCACGCCCCAATAGTCATAGAGCTTATACTGCTTGGCCCATCGACACATAAAATCCAGCCGGTATGGGTGGATTTCGTCAGATGGACCAAG
>JAITVU010000245.1 GCA_031285645.1 Oscillospiraceae bacterium
ACAGCACCTATGTTGAGAACACAACCGAAGTGGTCAACAAACGCTGGCCGAAATTCAATGAGATGGCTAAAAACCTCAAGGGCACTGAGGGCATGCTCTCGATCGCCAAGGCTGAAAAGCTGCTCGGCTACAAGCCTGCTTATTCCTGGAGAGACAAGAAATAGTCAATGGGTACAGAAGCCCCAAAAGGGTTGGCCCATTAAGAATACAAACGGCAGAGGCGCATTGAGAGCCTCTGCCGTTTGCGTTGTGTTTTAGTTGTAATTTTCAGATAAATACTTTAGCTTTAACATAATGTTTATCCATTCATAAAAAATTGCACTCCTGAAAAACAGAAGCCAACAAACGCGTCGAGCCTGTACATATTTTATTCACATTCACCTGATAAAATGGTAGATAATAGTACTGGAAAACAAAAATACATTATATGTGGAGGGTACGGCTATGGATTTTGACATCAGGAGCACAATAAAACTCTCGAACGGCATTGAAATGCCCCGGTTTGGCCTTGGCGTATGGCAGGTCAAGGATGAGAATGAGTTGCGCACATCGGTTAAATCGGCGCTCGAGAACAAATACTGGCACATCGACACCGCCCAGATTTACGGCAATGAGCATATGGTTGGCCAGGCAATCGCCGATTTCGGCAAGCGCGACGACCTTTTTGTCGTGACAAAACTGTGGAATGCCGACCAGGCGAACGCCGAGGCCGCCTTTGAGGCCAGCCTTAAAAACCTGCAGACCGACCATGTCGACCTGTATCTGATGCACTGGCCGTGCCCGAAACGCGGTACATATGTGCAGGCCTGGAAGTCCATGATTGATATTTATAAGAGCGGCAGGGCCAAGGCGATCGGTGTATCGAACTTTAAACAGGAGCATCTTGAGCGCGCGATTGACGCGACGGGCTTTGTGCCCATGGTCAACCAGGTGGAACGGCATCCCATGTACCAGCAGGATGAACTGGCGGCCTATTGCCGCGCGAAGGGGATTGTCATGGAGGCCTACAGCCCGCTGACATCCGGCCATATGAGCGACATCGCGCCCACAATTGAGCCCATCGCCAAAAAGCACGGCAAGAGCGTGGCCCAGGTAATCCTGCGCTGGCATCTGCAGGGCGGCTGGGTGATCATCCCCAAATCCGTGACGCCGTCCCGCGTGGCGGAAAACGCCCGAATTTTTGACTTCAATCTCGACGACGACGATATGAAAATCATCGCGACTCTGGACCGCAATGTGCGCTTCCTGCCCGATCCCGACGAGGCGGATTTTTAATCGGCGCGGCTTTTAGTAGCGATCGTGAAACCTGAAAATAATGCTTCCCGCCGCGTGATAGAATAACTTGGCTTTTCAAACCATGGTGTACGCATATTGCCGGATGAAAACGGCGATAACTGCGGATGACTATTTTCAGCTACACCGTGAAGATTGGCGGGTACTCAGACAATAGCTCTATTGTCGATCTTCGCAGAAACAGTCCATATTATAGAACCGCAAAAGAAAACGGTGGGGATTTTTCCTCACCGTTTTTTATGTTTAAAAATTTAATAATTCAGCTGTGAACCGTTATCTTTTCGGCCGTGCCGGCAATGTCCTGCTGGATGCGCGACAGTTCGTTGACCGCGCCCAGAATACTGGCGACATTGTCGGATATGATCTGCGATTCGCTGAGTACGTCGTCGCTGATGCTGTTGAGCATATCCAAAAGCGGGGCGATGATCTCGTTGTTCTCGAGCGCGCCCTTGGCCGAGCGCTGGCTCTGGTCGGACAGGAGCTTAATCTGTTCGGCCACAACAGCGAAACCCTTGCCGTACTGGCCGGCGCGCGCCGCCTCGACGGAGGCGTTGAGCGCCAGTATGTTTGTCTGCCTTGAAATGTTGACGATTTCATCGCTCATCTTGACATATTTGTCAATTTCGAGTTTGAGCTCCTCCACATTGCTGCCCAGCTTGGCGGAGATGTCGTTCATCAGTTCGATGCGCTGGTTGATGCCCTGCACGTCGTCCATTGTGGCGTTGGTCTGCCGCGAGGATTCGGCGATGGCTTCAAAAATGCTCTCGACACTGCTGCGTAAAGCCTCAGACTGCTGTTCGCGGCTTTCGGCAAGCTGCTCCATGTGAATATTCTGCTCGTTGAGCACGCTTTTGAAATACTCCACGCAGTTTTCCACATGGTTGAGCTTTTTAGCGACGGCTTCGGCCATTTTACGGCAGGATGAATACCCGCATGAACGGCAATCAATCTTTCTGTCCGTCGGCGTGGTCTTATGTAAAGCGGCAAAGGCGTTTTCCACGTCGGCGGACGATATCCTGATTACGCCGACATTTTTATTCGTATAACCGCGGTGAAAATCGGACAGTTTCAGTTCCTTGTCGAGCTGCTTGAAGTCGGGTCCGGGCGCCTTGCCCTTTTTTTTGACTGTGCCCTTCGCCTGGGTTTTGGCTTCGTGAAGCATGCGGCCGACGGCAAGGCTCTCGTCTTCGCCGCGAAGCGCGCCGGTGCCGACATTGCAACCGTGTTGGCAGTTGAGAATGTCCACAAGGAAAGGCGCGCCGCCGCGCCCGGACATTTTGGCGTATTCCTTGAGAAAATGACTGGCGTGGGGCTGACCCTCTACCTGATGGATCCACACATCGTCGACATACTGTTCCACATTGACCTTGAGTCCGCCCGGCATGGGATAGACGGCGCCGAGCCCGTGCTGGGCGTTGTCGAAATTGTCGGCCGGATAAGTCCTGTAATCAACGGCGTTGCGCTGCATGAACTCGGCCAGCTTGCGAAACGTCACGTTATATTGCACGAGGTTGCCGGTATTGCTGTCCATGAATTCGTCCTGTTTTGCGATACAGGGGGACAAAAAGGCGTAACTGCCGGGAATATCCTTGTATTTTTTCATATAAACCGCCGTGCACATGGCGGGCGAGTGAATCGGCGCGAGTTTGGGCAGGAGATCGGGTGTGTAGCGCTCGACATAGTTAACAATGGCGGGACACGGC
Organism: Oscillospiraceae bacterium; assembly: GCA_031285645.1. Classification (GTDB taxonomy): domain Bacteria; phylum Bacillota; class Clostridia; order Oscillospirales; family Ruminococcaceae; genus WRAV01. The sequence goes on from JAITVU010000245.1 coordinate 2,997, forward strand.
TGCGACACAAGGCCGGTGGCGTTATTGGCGGTCATATAACGCAGGTAGGCCCATGTGCAGATATCGGCGCCGAACGAGGTATCAAATATGGCGCGGACGCCGGATTTGCGCAGGAACCCAAGGAGGTTCCGGTATTGGTCAAAATTTGTCCGTATCGCCGGCGCCACGATGAGGGCGATATTTTTGCCGGCGCGCAAATCGCTGAAGAAGCGCTCGGCGTCGTCTATGTAATCCCTGGCGTCGTGCGTGCATCGGCACACGCACTCGCCGCACACAATGCATTTTTCTGAATCTATGTATATTTTGTTCCGGCCATTCTCCATGACAGCGATATTGGCTTCCTCGCAGGGGCAATTGGATATGCACAAATTGCACCCCACACAATTATCGTTGGTGAATATTTTTGCAGTCTGCATGAAAGCGCCCCCTAAAAAGAAATACCATATAACATTATATAGCGGCTCCGGCACGGCGTCAATAGCTAATAATCCCATCTCAGAGAAAAGAATGAAGATTATTGGCACAAATTGCCTCAACAATAATATATACATATTTAGTATATATTATACATTTGTGACCGAACGAGAAACCGCCGGGACTCACATAATTCGAGTAAAATCGTTTAGTTCAAAAATTTCCAACAATCTCAGCCTAACACGTGACATTCTCTGCGAAAAAACACCTGTAAAAACTTGCGGACCAATATTGGGGGCCGCGGTTTAAGTTGAGAAAATTCATGAAAAACATCGATCCATACCCGCCGAAACGAGACCAAGCCGGTCCGCAAAAAAATGGTCCAGAATCTATTCAATGGTGATTATTTGATCGGCCAGCGCCAGCGCGGAGGCCCTGTGTGTGACAAGAAGAATGGTCTTTCTGCCTTTGATATTTTGCAGGGTCCTGTGCACAACCGCCTCCGACGCTGTATCCATGGCCGATGTCGCCTCATCGAGCAAAAGAATGGGTGCGTCGCAGTAGAGCGCGCGGGCAATCGCGATGCGCTGGCGCTGTCCGCCCGAGAGTGAGTGGCCGCGCTCGGATACAACGGTGTTGTAGCCGTCCGGCATCGCCGATATAAAAATGTGGGCGCCTGCTTCGCGGGCGGCGCGGATCACGGCCTCCATATCAAAAGAATGCCCCAGAGCGATATTTTGCGCAATTGTGCCCGGGAAAAGAACCGGCTCCTGTGGCACAAGTGCCGTAATCCGGCGCAGCGCGCCCGGCGCCCAGTCGCATGTGGCGACGCCGTGCACGGTAATTTTG
>JAITVU010000311.1 GCA_031285645.1 Oscillospiraceae bacterium
ATGGTTTTTTTACCCGGTTGCTGATCGGTGGGATTGGGAATGGCGCCGAGATGCACGATGACGTCCGCTTCGGCCAGCGTGATGGCGCGCATGCAGTCCGCCAGGCATGTGAGGTCGCCTTTGACGAATTTAAGGTCCGTTTCCCAGGGAACGGGTGTCTCATCCGGCGCCAGAACGTCGAAAAGGGTGACATTGTGTTCTTTGCGGAGTTCGTCGGCTACGAAACGGCCGAGCTTGCCGGCGCCGCCTGTGATAAGAACGTTGTGCTTCATAATCAATCATCCTCGTTTCCACATATTTTTTAGATTCAGATTGGAAATTGATGCAAATCATTTGAGAGCAACATTGTATAATATACACAAATCTACAAAAGCTGTCAATGTTTTTTTGCTCAGGCAAAATTTCAGATATTAACAATTTCACTACAAAAACAACGCGACCAATTTCCCAGTCTGTCAATAATTATAGATTCTTGTATAGTTAAAGTAAAGTTGAAAGGTGGATGACAGGGTGAAAACATCCAGAAAGAAAGATACAATTTTTAAACAGATGTAAATAATGCTATAAATATACAACAATGTAAAATAAAATTATATTAAATGACTATTATATATGTACATATATGAGATGCTATGACATGATAAACAAAAAAAGCCGCATTTTTCCAGCAAAATGCGGCTTTTTGCTTTGAATTGATTTGTTCTAGCCATAGACAAGATGCCTATGTCGAAAATCCTGATGGTGTGGAATAAATCCTGAAATCGCACTGGAAAGGGAATTTACCGCCAGGAGTGCCTGGGTTTATAGCCAAGCATCTTACGCAGTTTGGCGTCGGTAATAAGGCCTTCGCCCTCCTTGATGTTCTTCGCCATCTCTTTAAGATCAGGCAAACTCTTTTCAACCACTTCTTTTGTATCATTTGGATAAGTGGAATCGGTGACGATATAGAAGGGTTCGAAATCGTTTTCGAGATCTTTTTCCATAGCGAGGCGGCACGCGTAAGCGATATCCCTGCAGTCGGAATACTGCCAGGTTGTGCGCACGGGCCCGCCCTTGAAATCAGGGTTCGGCGGAACAGGGACATTTGTCTCGAACTCGCGGAACGGATAGACCACGCCCATCAGGCGGAACGCGACGGCCTTAAAGCCGTAAGCGCGGCAATACGCCTCGATGATTTCCTCACCCAGCACTTTGGAAAGAGCATACGTATCCTCGGGGCGCATGGGATGGTCTTCATCGATGGGCAGATAGTCAACCTGGTAAGGCGCACCCGACAGGCGGCCGCCGAGGCCCAGCGCATAATAGGAGGATGCGAAGATGACTTTCTTCACGGTGCCGATACGCCTGGCCGCGTCCATCAGATAGTAGGTGCCCATGACATTGACCTGCATGGTTGTGTCCTCGGGCCGTCTCTGGATCATTTTTTTGCCGGGCTGCTGGTCGGTGGTATGTGTGATGGCGCCCAGGTGGATAATAACCTCAGCCTGGGAGAGCGTGATGGCGCGCATGCAGTCGCCGAGATCCGTCAGGCTGCCCAGCACAAACTTGCAATCGGTTTCCCAAGGCGTCGGGGTCGAATCAGGCGTGACAAGATCAAACAGAGTGACGTTGTTGTCACCTTTGAGTTCTTCCGCTACATACCGTGCGAGCCGGCCGGCGCCGCCGGTAATCAGGATATTTTTCCCCATTAAAGAATAATCTCCTATATCATATTATTTGTTGAAACATCTCTAATTATGTTCATCAACAGTCGGGTAGCGCTTAATGAATGTAATCACGGGAAACGCCGCAAATTGCCCATGACGCCTTGCCGCCATGGGCATTGCGCGAATACACGCGCAATCGAGCCGCGCTTTTTTAAAGCGCGGTCAATTTGCGGTTCCTGGAAATTTATCCGTAATCATCTTAAAAAAACCTGTGTTATTACGGGCGTTTGATGTTACTATTCCTGGCCGTACAGATGCTTTTTGAGGAATTTTATGCTCTTGTGGAAAACTTCGGCTGTAAAGGCGTCTTTTTCAGCCTGTGTTGTATCGGGCGCGTAATCATGCCAGCCGGTTTCAATGATGATGTGCATATTTTCCGGATGAGGGGCTTTCTCGGCGAAGACATCAAGCGCGCGCGGAATATCGACATGGCCGTCGCCAAGCGCGCAGCCGGAAGCGAAGAAGGGGGTGCGGCCGTTGATCGGATCCTGCTGGATGACCATATCCTTCACATGGGTTGTCAGGGCGTAAGGAGCGAGGATTTCGACCTCTTCGTTGGGATCGTAGAAGACGGTGAAGCCGTTGGCCGTATCCATGGCGCAGCCGACGCTCTTGGAGCCCACTTCATCAAAAATCTTGGCCAGCTCGGGGCCCTTAAAATCACAGTGGTTTTCGATGGCGAGCAAAACGCCGTTATCCTCAACGATTTTAGCGGCCAGTTTCAGGTTGTCGGCCACTTTCTTCATGTGATCGGCGATGCTGATATTCTTGTTGAAACGGCTGGAATCAATTTTAAGTTTGCCGTAGCCGCCGCGCATGATTTTCGCGTTGTTGAGCAGGCGCATTTCCTTGATGCGCGCATCAAAGGCCTTTTTGACGTTGTCGTAATCTTTTGTCAGGTCCCATATTTCCGCCGGCATGCGCACTTCAAGATCCATGTCATAGCTTTTGGCAAGGTCGCCGAGATGTTTGAGCTTGCCTTCATCCTCGGGCAGGACAAAAGAGAGCTGAAGCACGCCGCAGCCCAGTTCATGGGAGCGGTTGATGACATATTCGATCCTGTCATCCTCGGAAACACTTGCGGGGACAGGGTAAAAACCACCCATCATACCAATGCGCATTGTTTTTTTGATTTCTGCCAAACCCACTTGTTCTTCCACCTTTCCTTGTCGAAAATTGATGCTTTGTTGCTTGTCGGTCGCCTTAAATATAAAACGTCCGTATGGCTTGAGTAAAGTTGAAGCTTAGTCAAATCTGGACTTAGTCCAGAAGGGAATATGGATATTTTCCACCCCGATGATTTTTTCCAGACAGAGCAATAAATGGCTTGCGAAAACAGCAACATATGACTCTTCTATCGCATTATTACAAGGCTGGATGTTGGCGCGCCATACACGTATGTGCAATTATTTATCGGTTGGCGTCCGGCTTAAAGCGTCTCTTTTGAAGCAGCCTTTTCATGGAAACGCCGGACATGTTTAAGGATGCCGGATTTTGTGTAAAAGGAGTTTGAGCGTGTGAGAGGATATGTGACGGGAACCCCCATATTGCCGGCCTGGTAAAGGCCCGCTAAAAACTCGACCGTTCTTCTGCCGTCCGCGCCGGTTACGGAGGGGGCGCGGCCTTTTTCCAGTGCGGTCAGGACATCGTCGATCTGGGCCCTGTGTCCCGTGAAAACAGGATCCGGAATGGCGTTATAAAAGGTATTGATCTCGGCGATCGCGCTGTCGTTCGGTTCCGGAAAGCCGTCGGCTCTTTGCCTGGAGGCATAGACGGACCACGGAGCGGAGACGGCGGCGCGCTCACCCTGAAAAACAATTTTACGGTTCTGCCCGTGATGAATGACGGAACTTGTCACCTGCGCAAGCGCGGGACCGGGGTACTCAAGCACCGACACGGAGATATCCTCGACCTCCGAGTTGCCGTGGCATGTGTTCGCCAGCACAGCGGTGATTTTATCGGGCATACCCATAATCCAGCAGAGGAGGTCGATTTCATGGATGCACTGGCTCATGGAACTGCCGCCGCCCTCCATCTCCCAACTGCCGCGCCACCACAAATCGTAATAATGAGTGCCGCGCCAATTGAAGGCGTCCACCTGGGCGTGTGTGATGCGCCCGATCAGGCCGGAATCAATGATTTTCTTAAGCTTGATGTAGGGAGGACTAAAACGGTTTTGGGCAACCATGGCCAAAGTTGCCCCGCTTTTTTCGGCCGCATCGATGATACGGTCGCACTCCTCTAAAGAAGGCGCCATCGGTTTTTCCAAAAGAACGGCCTTGCCGTCCGAAAGCAGGGCGCTCGCCGTTTCCGCGTGGGTGAAGGGTGGTGTGCAAATGCTGACAAGATCGATATTCTTTTTGCCGAGCAATTCTTCATGCGACGCATATACAGCGGCGTTAAGATTATATTCCGCCGCTCTTTTGGCGGCGTTTTCGGGGCGTGTGTCGGCCAGCGCTACAATTCTGCAGCGATCCGGAAAAGACAAATAGGCTTCGATGTGCGCGGCGGATATCGATCCGGAACCGACAATGGCGATATTGATCATTTTGATCTCCTTATTATAGACAGCATTGATTATTCGGCGAACACATGATTCACTGTTGTGGCCGGAATGGCAAACACATTCATTATATAATGATGCGTATGCCTAATGCAATACTTATGGCGCGTACACCTTGTGCTAAGATAGTGACCATTTTAGAACACCACACTGCGCAACCTCGCGCGCGTCACAAAGCGCCCGCATAAAAACAAGATCTTGTCCCTGTTCTGCGGGCGCGGGTAGAAAGTTGACGCGCCGCA
>JAITVU010000169.1 GCA_031285645.1 Oscillospiraceae bacterium
CCGCTGCCGGAACCGCCGATCATGACATTGCCTGCGCCGCTGCCCAAGCCGCCGATCATGACATTGCCCGCGCCGCTGCCCAAGCCGCCGATTATGACGCTGCCCGCGCCGTGGCCTAATTCCCCGATCATGACGCTGCCTGCGCCGTGGCCCAATGCCCCAATCACAACTTTGCCCGGGCAAATTCCGGGTACGCCGATTACAACGCTGCCCGGGCAAGTGCCGCCGGAAAGCACATTCCCGATCCCGACGGAAACGGCTTGTGGTATTCCCGGACAACGCGTGACGGCGGCCCAGAAGGCGCTGAATGAGCGCTATGGGTTCAATCTGCCGGTCAACGGTTTTTATGACTGTACGACGCGCACCGGCGTCGTCATGGCGCTGCAAAGAGTACTGAACGAGCAGTTCGGCACGGCGCTCCGCGCGGACGGCAACCTGACGCCCGAAACGATCGCGGCGATACCGAGCTTCCCGCCAAACAGCCCCGAGAACCTTGTTTACCTGCTGCAGATTATGCTGATGCTCAACGCCTATGACGTCGGCAAGATCGACGGCATATACGGTCCCGCCACACGCTCCGCCGTGCAGGTTTTCCAAAAAGATTACTTCATCCAACCCAATGGCATCGCTGAGCCGGATATGATCCTCAAGCTTCTTGAGTGCTAAAACTAATCTTTTATTAGAAATACTCCACGCAACGATCGCTCTTAGACGCGTTTTACATAAAACGCAGTCGCTCTGTTTCGCAGGTTTTTAATGAGGGTTAGTATAACTTCAAATAATCACTACAGCCTGCTGTTCAAGTATTGTTTATGACGCGCTTATTTAAAAACACATTCGACTAACCTTTGACTGTGGATTTAAAGACGCTGAAAAAATAAAAGACGGTAAAACCGTCTTTTATTTTTTTATAGGACTTTATTTTGAACCAAACCAGTGCAGGCCGAGATAAAGATTCCAAGGTGAAGTAATAATAAACAGATAATGGGGATGTCCATCGAGTAAAAGTTTGATGGCACACCCTGTTTTTGAGAAAAACGATGTGCTATAATCAGTGAAAGATATGGGGAAGAGGTGTCATCAATGCTAAAAGGTGTTCAACAGAAACTCGGTATTTTTCTGTGGTTTGGATATCGTATACCTGTTCCGGAACGCATCCGCATGATTCGTGAAACCGGCTTTGAGACGATACTTCATTGGTGGGATGATTCCTTTGCGGAAATTGAAGGCTTTTCAAAAGAGGAACAGGTTGCATTGATTCGCAACGAGGGGCTTACCGTTGAAAACGCACATTTACAAGCTGACAGAGTTAATGATTTATGGCTTGATACACAGGATGGCCAGACTGCGCTGGATGAATATATCAGGGATATTGACAGTCTGGCTGAACAGGAAATACCTGTAGCAGTATTACATCCCTCAAGCGGCAAGGAACCGCCGCCTGTTTCCGCTATTGGTATGAAACGTTTCCGCCTGCTTGTAGAGAAAGCGGAAAAGCGCGGGGTACGACTTGCGTTGGAAAACGTTCGAAATACACATATACTCACCAAGATTTTGGATACGATTGATTCTCCCATGCTGGGATTCTGCTATGATTCCGGACACGACTTTATATGGAGCGGCAAGCCCTATGAACTAATGGAGCGCTATAAATCCAGATTATTTGCAGTTCATCTTCATGATAATATGGGATACGCCGACGATCATCTCGCTCCGGGTAAGGGGAATATCAACTGGGATATTGTCCGCAAGGGCATTGAGAATTCGATATATACAGGTTCTTATACCCTTGAAAGCGACAGTGCTGAAATCCCTCGATCACGTTCGCCGCAAGAGCATTTGAAAATGCATTTTGACGGCGCGAAGGCCATGCTTTTGCAGGCACAACGGTAAATAACTCAACGAATGCTTTCCATATAGCGGCATATTGGCGGTAATTTTACTTAACCGCTTCTATCAGCGCCGCTGTTTTGTCCGTTTTCTCCCAGGACACGCCCAGATCCTCGCGGCCCATGTGGCCATACGCGGCCAGCTCGCGGTAAATCGGCCTGCGCAAATCGAGATCGCGGATGATGGCGGTCGGTGTGAGGTTGAAAACCTTATTGACGGCGTCGGCCAGCGCGTCGTCGGATACGCTCCCGGTTCCGAAGGTGTTGACATTGACGGATACGGGATGCGCCACGCCGATGGCGTAGGCAATCTGAACCTCGCATTTGCGGGCCAGCCCGGCGGCCACTATATTTTTGGCGACGTAGCGGGCCGCGTAAGCGGCCGATCGGTCCACCTTAGTGGGATCCTTGCCCGAGAAGGCGCCGCCGCCATGCCGCCCGTAACCGCCGTAGGTGTCCACTATAATCTTGCGGCCGGTCAGGCCGCTGTCCCCCTGAGGGCCGCCGATGACGAAGCGCCCCGTCGGGTTAACGAAATACTTTGTGTCAACAAGAAGCGATGCGGGAACAACCTTTTTGATAACATGCTCTATGACGTCCGCGCGGATTTGCTCAAGCGTGACGACGTCGTCATGCTGATTGGAGATGACGACGGTGTCGACGCGCAGAGGCTTGTCGCCGTCGTATTCAACAGTGACCTGCGTTTTCCCATCCGGGCGCAGATAGGGGAGCGTGCCGTCTTTTCGCACCTCGCTCAAACGCTTGGCCAGTTTGTGCGCGAGCGATATCGCCAGAGGCATGAGCTCCTCGGTTTCGTCGCAGGCGAAGCCGAACATCATGCCCTGATCCCCGGCGCCGTTGCCGTCGCCGCTTTCCTTTTGCTTATCCTCAAGAGATTTGTCCACGCCCACGGCGATGTCGGGCGATTGTTCGTCGATATTGGAGAGCACGGCGCAGCTGGAACCGTCAAAGCCGAAGGCTGCGTCGTCGTAGCCGATCTCCCGAATTATGCTGCGCACAATTTTGGGTATTTCCACATAACATGTGGTCGAAATTTCACCCATGACGAGCACCATGCCTGTCGTCACGGCGGTTTCACAGGCGACACGGGCGGTGGGGTCGCTGGCCAAAATGCTGTCGAGCACCGCATCCGAAATCTGATCGCATATTTTATCCGGATGTCCTTCGGTGACCGATTCCGATGTAAAGAGGTATCGAGCCATAATATCAGTCCTTTCCGTTTATAAAAACACAAAACCCCCGGAAAAAAACCGGGGGTATAAAATCCTCATCTTCCGGTTTTACCCGCAGGACTTGGCACCTTACACATGCAGGTTGCCGGGCATCACAGGGCCTGT
>JAITVU010000319.1 GCA_031285645.1 Oscillospiraceae bacterium
CAAGCAGACGCAGGGAGAGCCAGCGCGCGTTGATATTGGCGCCGACATGCTGTTCGATGACAGGCGTTAAAACTGCAAGGGCCTCCTCAACGGGCCTGGGATAACGTATTAATCGTGGCTTTGTGACAATTTCGCCCCCGGTCAGTCGCCTGACTGTGTCCATCAGGTCGCTAAGGCCTTTTCCCGCGCGCGCGCTCGTCCCGACAACGGGGACGCCGAGCTCGCTTTCCAGTGCGGCAAGGTCGATGCGGATGCCCTTTTTGCGCGCCTCATCCAGAAGGTTGACGCAGACAACGACATTCGGCGTGATTTCCATGGTCTGCAGGACAAGGTTGAGATTGCGCTCGAGGCATGTGGCGTCGCACACCACAATAGCCGCGTCCGCGCCGCCGTAGAGGAGGAAGTCGCGCGCGACCTCCTCCTCCGGCGAGTGCGCCATCAGGGAGTACGTTCCCGGCAGGTCGACCAGTATGTAGTCCGTCCCGTGAAAATGGTGGGCGCCCTGTGCGCTGCCGACTGTCTTTCCCGGCCAGTTGCCCGTGTGCTGATTCAGACCCGTGAGGGCATTAAATACAGTGCTCTTTCCGACGTTGGGATTCCCGGCGAGCGCGATAATTCTATCGCCGTCATGTTGCTTTTCCACGGCAAGACTGCCAACCACCGCGTTTTTTCCGGTGGAAGAAACGGTCAGACCCATTAACCAATCAGTCCCTTCGGCTGTTAATCTCAGTAAGGCTTTATTAAATAATCAGGATTTACGAGACGAGGATTGTGCCCGCGTCCTCGCGGCGCAAGGCAATAATAGCGCCGCGTATGCCATAGGCGACGGGATCTCCCGAAGGGCTTTCCTGAACGCATTTGACGGTCGTTCCTTCTACAAGGCCGAGGTCCATCAGCCTGCGGCGTATGCCGCCTGTAGCCAGTAGCGCCTTGACGCGGGCGCTGTCGCCTGTTTTAAGGTTTGTCAGATTCTTTTGACTGTGATGCATTGTGATCTAAACTCCTCTATGCTGTCCGGATTGGGCCGGACGGTTTCCGGATGCACATAACGTACGGCGTTAATCGGTTTTAATCCGCATTATGTGCACTATTTACAAGTCGCGGTAATATAATTAGGTAAGGGAAACTTTGTTTCCCAAAACATACTATTCATAAATCCCGCAATGCGTGCAGGTCTGATGTGGGAAAATGTTTTGGCGACGATCCGCGGTCGGGCATGTCTGATGCGCCGGCGGGTTGGGGTTGGTACCGGATGCGGCTGTTTTTCAGGCAGGCTGCTTGCATAACAAATAACGATTATAGGATACGGTATATGGATAACGGGAAAAACAGCGGCTTTCATACCCTGAGAGGCTATAACAGAATGGAACATTCCGATATCTCTTTTGCCATGGAGGATTATCTGGAAATGATCTGCCGCCACACGCTGGAAGGGGAGATCATCCGTGTCAACAGGCTGGCGTCGCTTCTGCATGTCACGCCGCCTTCGGCGTCCAAAATGGTGATGAAGCTCAAAGAAAGCGGGCTTGTATCCTTTGAGCCGTACGGCATTATCACGCTGACGCAGGCCGGGGAGGCACTGGGCGGTTATCTTTTATACCGCCACGATATCCTGCACCGCTTTTTTATGATGCTCAACCGCTCGGAGGATGAACTGGAGCTGGTTGAAAAAATTGAGCACTATATGGACAGGCGCACGATAGAAAATATGGAAAAATTGCTGCGAAGCAAAAGCGGCGGCGGAAATATTATGAATGCGGACAGATAAGCGTCAAAAAAAGAACAGTGTAGCTGTGCGGAACAGAAGCGGGACTAGCCAAATGCGGGGGGATTGTGCTATAATGAATCATTAATAAAATCATTGTTATTTTTCCCTGTAAAGGATACATTATATGCCAAAAGACAGCGATAACAGTCAGCGTGACGATATTGTCATCGGCCGCAACGCCGTACTTGAATTGCTCCGCAGCGCAGCGCCTGTTGAGGCCGTTTTTATACAGAAGGGCCTGAGCGGCACCGTCACAAAAATAGCCGCGATCGCGCGGGATAGCGGCGTGCCTGTCAAGGACGCCGCGGCGGTGAAGCTGGACAACATGTGCGCGCACGGCAACCATCAGGGCGTCATTGCCCTCACGGCGGGCGCCGACTACAATGAAATGGACGATATATTTAAGCGGGCGGGTGACGCCCCCCTGTTTGTTGTTATAGCGGATGAAATTGAGGATCCGCACAATCTCGGCGCGCTTATCCGCACGGCGGAGGCGGCGGGCGCGCACGGCCTCATCATACCCAAAAGGCGAAGCGCGGGCCTCACCTTTACAGTGGCAAAGGCGTCGGCGGGCGCCGTGGCGCATTTGCCTGTTGTGCGCGTGGCGAATATTGCCGAGACCATTGAGACACTCAAAAAACGCGGCGTGTGGTTTTACGCCGCCGATATGGAAGGGCAGCTTTGGTGTGAAACGGATTTTGGCGGTCCCTGCGGCCTTGTCATCGGCTCAGAGGGAAAAGGGATCGGCCGCCTTGTGAAGGAACGCTGTGATTTTGCGGTTTCCCTGCCGATGTTTGGACAGATTAACTCGCTCAACGCCTCGGTTGCGGGGGGCATTATTATGTATGAGATCGCGCGCCAGCGCATGAAGACGCCAAATAGCAGATAATTAAGTAGAGTGCCGCATGTTGATTATGAACCGAAGGGGTGTAATACCGCGGTGCTCGCAGCGCTTCCTTATCCCAGACCGGCAAGGCCGGCTTTCCGCCCCGCAGTGGCGCTAGGGAACACATGGAACGCTACGCGTTCCTTAGGTGTTCCATGTCATCTTGATACCCCGCTGCTCGTAGCGGGGAGGGTCATTCTTTACAGGAAAGTCAATGGAGGTATCCTGAATGGATAAAAATTACAATGTGGATGACATTCTCTCGGAGATAAAACGGAAAAAAAGTGAGAACCGCTCTCAAAACCCGTCGCCATTCGGGGCTGCAGCCGATACCGATAAAGTCAGGGATTTCAAACTGGAAATCCCCGACGATGATGTTAAAATTGCACCCAACAGGCCTGCGAGAGGCGGGGAAAAAGGGGACATGCCCTTTGCCCCGCCCGATCCCGCGCCGTCGCGGGAGTCACGGGATTTTAATTTCAAGTTTGACGATATAGACGACGCAAGCGCGCAGGATAAAACCCCGCGCAATCCGCTCGACGCGACGGGTCATGTCCGTTCCATAACGGACAAGGCCAAAATCCGCCAGGGCTACAACCGCTTCGCATCCGGAGCGGCGCGCCCCCAGCGCCCGAAAGGCGAGTTCCACTTTAATATGGACGACGCCCCGGAAGGCCTTCTCGGTGACAAGGACCATGAGAGCACCCGCGTTTTGCCTAAATTTACAACGGGCCGCGAACTGAAAATTGAGGATATACAACGCCTTGATTTCGGCGGGGACTGCACGTATGACGACGGCTACGAGGAGGACGATGACGACGACTACAGCGCCGATATCCCCCAGGGCGCCAAGGTGGATTTCAGCGAGTATAATTCCGCGGAAAACCGCGACGATGTGGCGATGGATATCGCGCATACAAAGCTGTGGCTCTTTGTTCGGGCCGCGGTCACGTTTGTTTTAACACTTATTTCTTTTTATTTCATGCTTTCCGGTAAGTATGGCGCCATGCCCATGCCGCCGGCCATATGGCCCGAAGGCGAGACGCTGCGCATGTTTATGGCGGCCTCAACGGTTTTGACCGTGTTGGTGGCGGTTGTTAACAGCTCCGCCATGGGCGGCGGGCTTATCAGCTTTTTTAAGATGCGTGCCAATTCGGATTCCCTTGTCGCCTTTGCCATGCTGGCCGCCGTTGCGCAGGGGATTATGGGCATTGCGAAACCCGAGGCCGTCCAGCCCGCGGCAATGTCGTTTTATTCGAGTATCGCCTGCCTGTCCATGCTCTTCAACGCGCTGGGTAAAATGTCGATGATCAACCGCATTCAGCAAAACTTCCGCGTGCTCGGCGCCGACCGCGAGAAGCGGGCGGTGCTGCCGGTGGATTCCCCCGAGTTTTGCCGCGAGTTTGTCCCCGAGGCCACGCGGCGCAAACCTGTCATTGTTTACAGCGTCAAGGCCGGTTTTTTCACCGATTTTCTCGCGCTGTCCTATTCGGATAAATACGATGTGGGCATTAACCGCTCGGTCGCGCCGGTCTGCGTGATCGGCGCCCTCGTTGTGGGCATCTCGACCTATTTTCTCACGGAAGACAGCGCAAACGCCATGAGCTACGCCGTGTCGGCCCTGACGGCGATCCTCTGTGTCTGCGCGACATTTTCCGCCACATTTGTGGAAAATGTCCCGCTCAGCAAGGCGGCCAAAAAACTGGCCCCTTCCGGCGGTATGCTTTCCGGCAGCAAGGCAGTCGAGGATTTTTGCGACACAAAGGCCGTTATCATGACCGAAACCGACCTTTTCGGCAAGGATTACGTGGCGCTGCAAGGGATAAAGGCGTTTTCGCAAAACAGGGTCGATGAAGCCATTCTGGACGCCGCGAGCGTTCTGTGCGCGCTCAACGGCGCGCTGGCCCCCGTATTCCTCAAGATGATCAACGGCAACAAAAAGCTGCTTAAAAAAGTGGACAACATCGTTTTTGAAAACGGCATGGGCGTGTCGGCCTGGATTGATTCCAGGCGCGTTTTAATCGGCAACAGGAAGCTGATGGTCAACCACGGCATCCAGATGCCGACGGACAGTTATGAGCGCGGCGAAGCCGAAAACGCGCCGGGCGAGCCGCTTTACCTCTCCAATTCAGGCGAGGTGGCGGCGCGCTTCCTTGTCGGATACCGCGTCAACGAGGAGCTGGCCATTGAAATGGACCAGCTGGCGGCGCGCAATATTCGCCTGATTGTTTATGCCAACGACGCGAATATCAGCGCGCATAAAATTTGGGAAGTATACGGTTACCCGGAGGAACTTGTCACCATCATGCCGACCGACCGCCACAAGGATTACAAGGCCATGTCGACCCCGCGCGAGGATGCGGTCGCGAGCATTGTCTATACGGGCCGCATCGTCGCGATGGTCCGTTCCGTCATCGCCTGCATGAACGCACGGACATCTATTTTGTCGGCGACAGTGATCGAATTGGTCCAGATGGTGCTCGGTTACGGGTTTGTGGCCTTTCTGGCCTTTATGGGCGCGATCGGAACCCTGTCTTCCCTGCGTCTGCTCGGGTATCAGATGTTCTGGTTCCTGGCCATCTTTATCATACAGCAGATCAGGCAGTAAATATGAGTGTGCGGCAGCGCTATGTGTTTAGATGCAAACGCCGCAAATCCCCTTGGCGGCC
>JAITVU010000320.1 GCA_031285645.1 Oscillospiraceae bacterium
GGCAGTAGTGGGGATATCTTGTTCCATTGCTTTTCTGTTAATTCATGTCGTCTCATACCTCATTAGTTCGCTTATTGTGCAACTTTACTGCATGTTTGAGGTTTCAAAACACACTCTAAGACTGGCTCAAAAGGAAGATCCGCAATGATTATATAGTCATATAGGTTTAAAACTGGTACAGTTTTAAACCACAGCGAGCTTTGCTCGCTGCCACGCCTCGCGTGGATATGACGTATGCAGCAGGTATAGGCCGCTTCGCGGCACGCGGCGTTTGCCGCGTATTTAAAAAATACGTAGCATTTTTAAACCTATACAGCTATAAAAAAACCGCGGAATAACCCCGCGGCATAAGATCAAACGTCTATAATTTCTTCCTTATATACAAAACAGAACCGTTATCTGCTCATGAATTGTTGATATAAATCCTCAAAGGTATCAAAATGTTCAACAGTTCGGCCTGCCTTTTTGTATTCATCCAGATAATCCGCCATAATGCTTAAAAAAGCCTCTTTGAAAGCGGGCAGGTTATGGGGAGCAAAATACCGCATCAAATCATATTTCGGCGTGCCGATTGTCCGGTTCATTTCATCAAGATAATTCTGCGCGCCGCACCCGGCGTGAAACGCATAGGATTGATCCCCGAGCTCGACACTTTCTATAATTTTGTTGCGGCAATTGCACCATAATTCTTCGTAGGTTCCCTGCAGGTTTTCATAAGTAGGGTGCGGCTTTGCGGTAAACTCGTCAATCATATTAGTGTGCAGATTCATAACGCTCTGCAAAAGCGCCTTGGTACTGTGGCGGATATCATCAACGGATTCGGCGTTGATCGCCGCCATATATAAGGCTTCAAAATGGTCCGGGATATACCTGTATGACAGGACGCTGTCCAGATAGCGCTTAATTCCGCGCTTGATATAAGTGTTATTCATATTTGTAAGCGCGTTGACCAGATTATAGACCACAGTGCCGGACGCATACCGCACAGTGCCTGCGTCGTCGGAAAGCAGGATTTCGGCGAACGCCTGCCTGGCCAGATTCAGGTCTTTGCGGGCGCGTTCCAGGCAGTCTTTTCCAATTGGTAAGGCCAGAATATCAAGGGCGTTTTGCCGATAGGCCTGCAGTTTTTCCATATATTCAGGTTTGGCGCAGTACAGCACGTCCAGATCGAGAAGACACGAAACCATCGGGCTTTCCAACCTGGATTGCGCTTCGATGCGCGGGCTCCAGGGGGTGCAATAGATATCGTATCCCACATCATCAAAAATAAAGCAATAGGCAATTTCCCAGCCACGGGGAGTTGTATTGACAATGATAAGGTCCAAATCGCTTTTTTCGTGATAATCCCCCGTGCTGAATGAGCCTGTTAAGCCGATCAACGCGATATCGTCAGGGAAATAATTTTTGGCTTTTTCAATGACCATATCAATTATTTTATTATTTTTGTCCAGCAACTGGATACGCTTTTCATTTGTCATATTAAAGACCATTCCTTTCGCAAAGCTCAGGCACAAAAAGGCCATGAAAAGGAATGGCCTTTTGTGCATCAATTTCGGTTGCCGCCCGCAGGCGGCGAAAAATTGGCGCATCTAATGATATAGCGTGATTTTTCACGCGAACCGCCCTCATTAATTAAATGGTGGTTGTTGTCAGGAATGGCCGGTTCACTGTTCTTGGATTCAACCAAAGTATATCACGGTTGGGATATTTAATAAAGGGCAAAGGCGGCCGATTCTTATGAATCGGCCGCCTTTGGCGCGCTGTTTGGCTATTTCAAATACAGTTACCACTTTGAACTGAAAAGATTATAGTAATCAGCTTATAATTTTTTCGCTTTGATCACAAACACGCCCGGAAGCATTTTGATTTTTAAGGCAAGCGTATCATTCTTTGCTTGCAGGATATCGTCATCGGGTTGTTCAATCATCCGCTCAATGAGAAATCCCGTTTCCGCCAACGCGTTTATATAGGTCGACATTGTGCGATCCGTTAAGGAGAAAACACCGCCTTTAAGTGAGACCGAATACCAGGATTCATCGTAATAGCATTTTTTGAATACAAGCGTATCGTTTTCCGTTGCGACACATTTATGGATGGGGTGGGACCAGCTGAAAATAAAGACGCCGTCTTTTTTCAGGTAAGACGCGATCCTGCGAAAAGTCCCTTCCAGATCGGTTGTCCAGCCGATACCGTAAACAGAATAGATATAGTCAAAATAATCTGTCGGCAAGCCGCATTCTTCCTCCATGGGGGAGCAGATCAAATGAGCCTGAACGCCGCGCGACGCCAAATACAATCGGGTCTCTTCGAGCTGTTCATCCGACAGATCAATCCCCCAAAGCTCGGATGCGCCGCGGTCCGCCATATATTGCAGGGAACGCCCGCGCCCGCAGCCGATCTCCAATATCTTTTTCCCCGATACATCGCCAAACAGATGCCGGTTATCCTCCGATATAAGTCCCCCGTAGGAGGGAAGCGCCGTTGTGCCGATCACGTCACTGCCCATCGTGCCCCAGAAGAGGCTGTTTGTCTCGTGAATGGAATCCCGGTCCATATCGATCGAGACGGCATAGCCGGTTTCGCCCGGGCCTATAATATTTGTCCACCTTTTTGAGTCCCTGTCCATTTCAACGCCCTCCATTATTGCCAGTCTGAAGGTCAGGCGCGGATAAGGTTTCAGCGTGATCTCTTTGTTCCGGGCCAGGGACGGCGCAATCCCGTGCAGCTGACTAAACGCTCTTGAAAAGGCCGACTGCGACTCATATCCGTAATGCTGAGCGACATCTATTATTTTATCCCCGTTTCGGATATCGGTCACCGCTGCAGACAATCGTCTGCGCCGGATGTATTCGGATAGTGGTATTTGGGTGAAAATCGAAAATATGCGCCGGAATTCCCACTCGGAACAATTCACAAACCGGGCCGCGACAGTATAGTCAATCCTGTCACAAAGATTGCTTTCAATGTAATCCATCGCCCGGTTCATACATTCCTCCCAATCCATAACCTCACCTCCTTCTGAGATTATAACAGAAAATAAAAAACACACTTTGCAGAATGTGTATTCATATGCAAAGGTGTATACATGCCATGATTGTAAAAATCAATAAATATGCCAGTTAAGGCGGCGTCATTACCAGGATATTTGAATAGTCCGTATGGATCGTTTTTTGTCTTTTACCTGAGCGTCATTAGCCTTGTGCCCTCGGCGTATCGCAAAACCCAGGAAATACAAAGGTATTTCAAAACAACGGCATTTCTGTTATTGTTATCCCTGAGAGTACAGATAGGGAGTGGCATATTTTTTGCAGAAGAAGAACACAGCTCTGGCCACCGAGCCGGTGGGCAGGCTTTTATTCCGTCTGGCGGTTCCGGCCGTCACGGCGCAGATCATCAACGTGCTTTACAACATTGTGGACCGCATCTATATCGGCAGGATGGAAAACGTGGGATCGCTGGCGCTGACTGGGGTCGGCGTTTGCATGCCGCTGATCCTGCTGGTGTCGGCGACGGCGGCGCTGATCAGTATGGGCGGCGCGCCCCGGGCCTCCATCCATATGGGAGAAGGGAAAAACGAGGACGCCCAGAGCATCCTCGGCAACAGCGCGGTGCTGCTGGTACTGATGTCGGTGCTGCTGACCATATGCATTCTGCTGTTT
>JAITVU010000355.1 GCA_031285645.1 Oscillospiraceae bacterium
ATTCGTCATCTTAAACAGCATCGTCGAGACAGGCCCGAGCACGGCGCTCGCCAACGTCGGCGGCAGCACAATCCACGGATTCTTGATAATATTGCTCACCTGCAGCATCGATGTGCCGATCCCCTGGGCGAAAAATCCGCCGATACCGTTTTCCTTGAAGCTGATGACGGCAAACCCGATCATCTGCGCGGAACAGCCGACTGTCGCCGCGCCGCCCGCGAGCCCCGAGAGCTCCATCATGATCGCCAGAGCCGCGCTCGAAATCGGCGCCGTCAAAACGAGGCCCATGATAACGGAGACAATGATGCCCATCAGGAAGGGCTGCAGTTCCGTGGCCCGCATGACCACAGCGCCAAGACCGCGCATCAAAGCCGCAACCACCGGCCCGATTGTCATGGCGCCGACCATACCCGTCGCGAGCGAAACAGCGGGCGTGACAATAATGTCAACCCTTGTCTCCTTCGAGATGGCTTTGCCGAATTCGGCGCCGATTGCAGCGGCCACAAAAGCGCCCGCCGGCCCGCCGCCGCCGGCCGCGCCCATCGCCCCCGTTATAACACTGGCGAAGAGAACGAGTGGCGGCGCCTTGAGCCCCCATGCCACCGACACACCGATTGCGGAGCCCATCAGGCCCGACGCCGTTGTCCCGATGTCGATCAGGAAGCCCGTTAAGAAGTTCTCGCCTGTGAACACCATGATCTGTTCGCCCAATGTCTTAAATATCAGGCCGATAATCAGGGATGAAAACAGGCCGAGCGCCATGGCGGACAACGCGTCCATCAAATATCGCTTACGGGAAAACACGATGTCCTTTCTGCTGAGGAATGCTTTTACTTTACTCACAAATCCCACCTTCGTGTCCGGCAATTTATTTTGCCGGGAATTACGAATGTAATTATATCACAGATATTTTCATTTGCAAGCACTGATAAAGTTTTCGCAAAGTCCGCCTGCTTGTCCGATTTTATGGGCAGGCAAGTTTAAAATCGCTGCGCTTTAAAATGGGCCCGGTTTTAAATCTGTATAACTATATAATATATAAAGCCTTTTGAGGCAAGCCGAATAAAATTTTTGCCGCGCGGCTGCGCCGCGCGGCTATCTTATGGCGCCGATGATCGCCCAAATGGCTATTTCTGCAGCAACAGCAAAACAAGCCGCCGCAAGGCCATTTGTATAGTCATATGGGTTTAAAACTGTATCCGTTTTAAACCACAACGGGCAAAGACCGCTGTCACGCTTCGCGTGAATATGACGTATACAGCAGGTATAGGCCGCTTCGCGGCGTGCGGCGTATGCCGCGTATTTAAAATTGCGTCGCAATTTTAAACCTATACAGCTGTAAAACCTTCACATAAGGGCCACCACGCAGGCTACGGCGCCTTGTTTTTATGACCAGGGTTTCATACCTGATTCCGCAATCGATACGCGTCTCATTTTTCATGCGCCGACCGTGTGGGATCAGTTAAAACGCTGTCGGTTTCACGCGTATGAACACCAAAATATATACCGTCCGACATCAAACGCATGCCGGTTCAGGGCGCACGGCATACGAACACGGTATAACAACATTCACGCCGCATATTGCGTCGGTGCATGGCAAAAGGCCACAGAACCGGCGCAATCAGGGATCGCGGCGGTTAATCGTGTCAACATCCGCCTTAAGGCACACCATCCGCTTTACACCCCGTTCGGCCGGATGGTATAATACATGATATGTTCAAAAACGGAATCGGTATCCTGCCATGAGGACGGACAGATTTTTTTTGAACACATTTGTGCGCGCCCGCCCTCGTTATGCATCCGGTCTCAGGAGAAACGAATGATTTTTTTAAATTAAAAAAAATATTACAAGGCATAAAATAACATCGACTATTAATCATTATTGTGATATGATAGTCGTGATAGACTGCCAACGGACAGGCGCGGAACAGGCTGAAATCAACTAAAAAGCAAGGGGCTCATTCCATGTTTGCTTTTCCAACAGGAATACTGACTGTTTAAAACATTTTATTTTATGATCCAACCAGGGCCGGGCCAGAATCCGGTATTTTCCGCTACGGTTTATTGAGTGGCGAGGTGAAGAGTAATTTGAAGCTGTATCTGACAAAAGAACTGCAAAGCGGCATGGTTTCGGCGCAGGATGTCTTTGACGATTCGGGGTCATTAATTCCACTTATCCGAAAGGATGAAACGCTGACCAACAATGTTATCGCCGAGCTGAGAATGCGCAAGGTCCGCGCCGTATACATAAAGGACGCGCCAATCCGCAGAGACCCCGGCCGGCCAGGTATAGACCGGCCGAGCATCATACAGGTACCCAAGCCAAGGCCGGTCGTGGATACAAAGCTGCGCAGTGAAGCGCTTGAAAGCCTTGAAGACGCCTTTGCGCTGGCCGCTCTGGACAAGGAAAATATCCACCAGTCGTCCACGCAGATAATCCGGCATGTCGACGCCGTGGTCAACCAATTGGTCAATTCGCTGCAGCGGGAACCGGGCGCACTCGTCAACATCAACGACCTCAAAAGCTATGACGAGTATACATTTCACCACTCCCTGAGCGTGGCTGTCCTGACAATCGCCATAGCGCAGCATATGGGTTTCAGCCAGCGCGATCTCAACCGGATCGGCATGTGCGCCATGATGCACGATATCGGCAAAACGGCGGTGCCGCTCGAGATTATACACAAGCCCTCCAGGCTTGACAACAGCGAGTTCGCCATCATCAAAAACCACTCCCCCGCGGGCCTTGAATACCTGGAAAACACCGATATTGAAGACGAGGACATCCTGCGCGGTGTTCTTCACCATCATGAGAAGGTGGACGGGACAGGCTATCCCCACGGCATCAAGGGCAGTGAAATTCCTTTGTGGAGCCGGATTATATCGGTTGCCGACGTCTACGACGCCTTAACATCAAACAGGCCCTACCGTGACCCCATGCAGCCCCAGGAAGCGATCGAGTACATCATGGGCGGCGTCAGCAGCGCGTTTGACTACGATACCGTCTCCGCCTTTGTGCGCAAGGTCGAGTTGTATCCGGTGGGCAGTAAAGTTGAACTCTCCAATGGCAGCGTCGCGCTGGTGCTCAATAACGAGAGCCAGATGCGCCCGATTGTTCAGATGCTGGACAACGGCGATGTCGTGGATTTGTACAGGGACCGCTCGTACCTGAATGTTGTGGTTACAAGATTACTGTAAATTATAACGCCCGGAGACGATGCCGTCTCCGGGCGATTTCTTTGATATATACTCAATTGAATAATTGAATATGAAGCAGCAACGTTGTTTTCAACTCATTTGGACGCCTTATTGCGCTTAATCACTTTAAGCCGCGAGAATTCCTCCCGCTCCTTCTCCCCCAGGGCATCCGTGATAAACCGGATCGTATACTCAAGGTTCGGGATAATGATGTTTTTCAGCGCGTTGGCGCGGCTCTGTGTCTTTTTGATGGCGACGGCGAGGCGAAAAACGCTGTTTTCAATTTCCGCGAGCTCAACGAGCATCAATTTAACGTTGTGAAACGAGATGTACGCGCGGTCAAAAGCCGAATTGGAGCTTGAAAAATCGTAGCATATCTCAATCCCGCTGTTTTCAATGCGCACCGTCGGCAGCTCAACGCCCATGACGGAGCGAAACGTCATTGAAAGGCCGTTTTCAATCGGCGCGGACTGCGCGATCGATTCGCATACGCCAAGCGTGATATTGGCATTTTGCAGCGCCTCGTAGGCGGTTGCGTACGTCTCGTCAATCTTGCCGCGCAGCGCGTCGGCCTTGTCGATCAGGTTCATCATCTCACGCACAAGGATGTTGCGTTTCTTATCCATGAGGTCATACC
>JAITVU010000403.1 GCA_031285645.1 Oscillospiraceae bacterium
GTCGAGGATGACATTTTTAATGAAGTTGTTGCGGTCGTATTTTTCGTCGTAGTATTGCTTGATGGAATGGAGGGATATGGCGAGGATCGAACAGAACTTGGCCGCGAGATCATCCGTGCCCTCGACAAAAACAGCGTATTCAGGCTTTATGGAATCGCCGAAAGGCTTATAGGTGTAATTGTCGCGCACAAAGACATCCGTCGACTCATTGGCGCTGATGACAAGATATTCGAAGGTCTCGCCGATTTTGGTGAGATCGCTGCAGGATATGACCGTTGCGGACTCGTCGACAACGCCGATAACGCGGTCGATGGATTCGCGCATCTGATGAACAATCCCCTGGAAAAGCCTGTTCGACATACTGGTTATCCTCTCTTTATATAAAAAATCATATTTACACTCAGTATCATTTTACACAAAATATCTGCACAATGCAAGATCATGTAGACAAAAAATGCGGTTTTACAGTCATTTCATCGTAAAAAGCCGAATTTTCTTTATGCGCGATCAGCACAGTTTTTAGTGAAAGCTTGTGAAACGCTCAAAAGATACAGAGTTGCTCATGAGGCGGCGGATGCATGACAAGGGGGATTGCCGCGCCTTATGTAGCGAATTGTGAATATGTTTATATTTTATATAGAGAATGAAGAGTCAGCTTAAGGCGGCAAACACCTATCCAATTATTATAGTGCCCGTATTTTTTCATATTGCTGCATATATTGACAAAAATTTATTAAAAAAACCTATTTATCAATACGATAAGGGTTGAATGTCCTGAGACATAAATTAATTGCATTATCAAAAATAAAAGCAAAAGTTAAATGCGAAATAATAGGATAATAGAAGCTAGATAAAGATAAATGCAAATAATAAACGATAAACAACTAAAATAAAGCAATTTTAGATTTTTAAAATACGAATAAATGTTCTATACTGTAGTTAAAGAAGCCCCGGGACAATATTTAGATACTAATAACAAATAGAAAGGAGAATGAATGATGTCAAGCACAGGGAAAACACAAAACTACCAACTGAACCAGTGGGTCAGTTCAGACAAACCGATGATGGATGATTTTAACGCGGACAACCAGAAAGTTGAGGCGGCGCTGAGCCAGCTTAATGTAAGTTTTAACGAGGAAAGACAAGCAACAGGGGCGGCGCTGAATCAGCTTAATACGAATAAGGCATCCTTATCGCAGCCGGGCGCAACAAACTGGGACAGCGGAAATATAGCATCTGCACCCGGAAAAATTGTCTTTCCAAATGGCTTCATGATTCAATTTGGAACAACTTTATCGGAAGGTGCGGCAGTGACCGGCTATACGTTCCCGGCACGATATTCTTCGCCCCCGGAAGTTTTCGTCTGCTCGTCAGACCCTACTCCCCTCCTCATAGGCACATCTAATAGAACCGAAACAAGTTTTTACATAGTGAAATCAGAGAATAGGGATATATGGGTGCAGTGGGTATCCTTTGGATTTGCGTAAGCAGCCATGAACCAAGCTCACTATTTATCATAAACCTGTTTTAAGAAAAGAAAAAGCAGCGGCCATAGCCGCTGCTTTTATCATGTTTATGTTAGTTGGAGATCGTTTTTTCCGTCTCTTTGTCAAAGAGGTGCACCTTCGAAGGATCAAGGGCGATTTTGATCTTATCGCCGCTCTTCACATTGGTGCGGGGCGCGACGCGCGCGACCATGGCCTGGCCGACACAGTTCAGGTACAGGTAAGTCTCGGCGCCCATCATCTCGCTGACTTCCACAACGGCTTCAACGATGCCCGTGGTGGCGACGGAGAGGAACATCTCCTCGTCGTGCAGGTTTTCAGGACGGATACCCATGGTGACTTCCTTGCCGATATAAGCTTTCGCGGCCTCGGCTTTGCCGTCGGGCAGCACAAGGCTGTATTTCTCGTTGCCGGTGCCGAACTCAACGGCGACGCCGTCCCCGCTCTGGACAACCTTGACATCGATGAAGTTCATCTGGGGTGAGCCCATGAACCCGGCGACGAAGATGTTACAGGGCTTGGAATACAGGTTCTGAGGGGAATCGACCTGCTGGATGAAGCCGTCCTTCATAACGACAATCCTGTCGCCCATTGTCATAGCCTCAACCTGGTCATGCGTCACGTAAATAAACGTGGTGCCCAGTCTCAGGTGCAGCTTGGAGAGCTCGGTCCTCATCTGCGCCCTCAGTTTGGCGTCGAGGTTGGAGAGGGGCTCGTCAAGCAGAAAGACCTTGGGTTCACGGACAATGGCGCGTCCAAGCGCAACGCGCTGGCGCTGGCCGCCGGAAAGAGCCTTTGGCTTTCTGTCGAGCAGATGTGTGATATCAAGAATAGCGGCGGCTTCTTCAACGCGCCTTTTGATTTCATCTTTGGGTGTTTTGCGCAATTTAAGGCCGAACGCCATATTGTCGAAAACAGTCATATGCGGGTAGAGGGCGTAGTTCTGGAAAACCATCGCGATATCGCGGTCTTTCGGAGCCACATCGTTAACCAGCACGTCGCCGATATACAATTCGCCTTCGGAAATTTCTTCAAGTCCCGCGATCATACGCAGTGTCGTGGATTTACCGCAGCCGGACGGGCCAACGAGAATTATAAACTCTTTGTCTTCAATGTCGAGACAAAAATCCGTTACGGCCGTAACACCACCCGGATATCTTTTGTAAAGATTCCTCAGTGATAAATTTGCCATTTGATTTACCTCCCTAACATAAGTACACGGTACAATACCGTGTTTCGCATGATATTACAGTATCATTGTACAGGATTTCACAATGCCGCGCAATCCGCTATATCCCCAAAGTTCAAAAAACGTCTTTATTTATTTTCACCAGTAATTATAATAAATTATTAATATTTAAAAAAACATACACAAAGATTCAATTTATTTTTTGTAGCTCATTGTGCACAATTTCGCGACAAGCGCCCGCGACAAGTGTCGGATCCAATGTCAGCCCGCCGATGCGGACGCGCCTGAGCGCGGTAACGGTGAGCCCGAAGCGCTCAAACATGCGCTTTACCTGATGGTACATCCCCTCATATATTGTGACGGTCGCCTCCGCGGGCGCTTCAGCCCTGTGCACGATGAGTTCGGACGGGGAAGCCTGATCCCCGCCGTCCAGCGTAATGCCCTTTGCGAATGCCGCAACCAAATGCGCTTCATCAATGCCGCCGTCCAGCGTGACGTCGTATGTTTTGGGTACATGGCTTTTCGGGGCAAGGATTTTATGCGCGAAGTCTCCATCGTCGGTGATGAGGACAAAGCCCTCGCTGTCCTTGTCGAGGCGGCCGGCCGGAAAAAGACCCGGGCGTCTGAACTGAGGCGGGACAAGGTCCAGCACAGTTGTATCGGCGCAGTCCCGTGTGGCGCATACAACCCCGGCGGGTTTGTTCATCATCAGGTAGAGGTGGCGGCGCAGTGTGAGCGGGCGGTTATCCACACAGACGGCGGCGTTTTCGCCGAGCTTCAGGTCGGGTGCGCTTGCCGGGACGCCGTTGACGCTCACGCGTCCCGCGCGCACCAGTTCCCGCGCATCCTTGCGGCTCAACGCGCCCTGTGAGGCCAGCCATTTATCCAGGCGCCAATCTTTTTTTTCATTCTTCATGACATGCTTCACCTTTATATCTTATATAAAATATGTATTAAATCGTGTTCTTATGATGTTTTCAGGGACGAAAATAAATGAATTCCATGACTGTCTAAGCCGCCACTGGCATTCTGCCTTCCTGAGCGCGGCAAAGGAAAGGACTTTTTATGCGATATTGCGCTTGGATATGCTATCATTTTGGGTGGATTGAAAAATCCATCCCCTTTTTATTTAGAGCCTTTAGCAAAGGCGAGGCCGGTCGCTCATGCCGCGACGGGCACTTCCTTTGTCTCGTCACAAAGGAAGCAAAAGACGCCGGGAGGGGCCACCTCCCG
>JAITVU010000409.1 GCA_031285645.1 Oscillospiraceae bacterium
CGCTGCAAGCAGACGGTGCATCCGAAGGATACCGCTCATGCTGCCAAAATGGACCGTACTCAATATCGGATCAATTTCACGCAATAAATTCTGGGGTGAGCGGGAAGAAAAATCATACCGCGAAATTTTCTGCACATGCACGCTGATACAGACCGACACGGATATCATCGTTGTCGATCCCTCCATGGCGGGGGATGATATGGCCTATCTGCTGGATTCCCGTTGCGGCATCCTTCCCGGCGACGTCACAAAAGTGTTCGTCACGCATACCCATGGAGATCATACCGTCGGTATGGACGGCTTCCCGCACGCGCAATGGTTTATGATGCCCGGTGAGATCGCCAGTCTTGGGAAAGGACAGGAACAGTGGCAGGATCGCTTTATTCCGGCCGGTGACGAAATCGCATCCGGAATCGGGACCATCAGCCTGCCCGGCCATACCCCCACACTGGGCGGCCTTATCTTCAATGCTTTGGAGGGGCGCGTGGTCGTCGCCGGGGGCGGCGTGATGACAAGGGATTTCTTCCGTCACCGTATGGAGTATCACAACAGCCAGGATCCGGCCGTCGCGTCCCAAACGCTTGAAATGCTCGCGAACACAGCCGATGTTATTGTGCCCGGCCATGACAATTACTTTTATGTGAAAGCGGCCGAAGCCATGCCAAAACAGGAAATTATCTATACAAAATGATCCTTGCCGCCGCATAGCCGGCTGTGCCGTCGGCCGGTCTGATAATGAACCTCCCCGGGGTATCAAGCCGACATACCGGGCTGCGGCCCAAAAGGGCTTATACCAATATTCACTTACCGATGGGGGTAAGACCAATCTTACGGAGATCGATCCGGCCAAATGCGATTTGAGTTTCTGGCGCGCACAATAGTAAACGTGACCTTTTCTGTGGTCTGCCCGGAACTATCCGCTTCCGCCACGGTACGCTCCTGCATTGAAACAGAAAGCCAACTGCGTATAACCGCCTGCGCCTCAGGCTTAAAAAAGCCCGAGTGCCGGGATATGTTGGAGATCCTTTTTTCTTCTCCACCGGATTCGCAGCAGGACTGATGGATATCGGAACGGATCGGACACCATTTTTGTTGTACTGAAAAAAAGGTATAAAAGAGCTTGTGGAATTAATGCAAAAGCGGTATGATCATCTTAAGAGTTGACGGCGGACAGCGCCGGACGGCATCGGGGCCGCCCTACGCCATGCCGTCATGTATTGAGACGAAAGGCGGTTTGATGACATGACACTGAAAGAGAAGTATGCGGACTATTTCCTTATGGGCGCGGCGCTCAACGCGTCGTCGGTGGATACGCACCGGGATATCATATTGCGGGAGTTCAACAGCGTAACATGCCGCAGCGAGATGAAATTCGGCGTGATCGCGCCGGATACGGTCCACTATAATTTTGAACCCGCCGACAAGATTTTTAATTTCGCGATGGACAACAACCTGGCCATACGCTACCACACTCTGCTCTGGCATAATCAGGCGCCTGATGTGCTCTTTGAAAAGGACAGGGAGAGCGTTTTGCGCACACTGCGCATGCACGCGGACACAATGGGCGGGCGTTACGGAAAAGGTTTTTACGCCTGTGACGTTGTGAACGAGGCAATCGACGATAAACACGGTTACTTTATGCGCCAGTCCAACTGGCAGGAAAAACTGGGGGACAACTTGTGTGACATCGCTTTCCACTACGCCAGGGAGGCCATGCCGGGCGTGTCGCTTTACTATAACGATTACAATGAATGCAATCCCGAAAAAAGCAAAAAAATATACGAGCTTGTCAAGAGCATGCGGGAACGCGGAATCCCGGTCGACGGCATCGGCCTGCAGGGTCACTGGAATATCGAGTCGCCCACAATGGATGAAATCAAACGCGCTATTGAGCTTTATGCCAGCCTTGGCGTTAAACTTCAGGTAACGGAGCTTGACATCTCGGTTTATAACCACAGGGAACCGTCCGACCTGACGGCGCCCACCCCTGAAATGATTAAGAAACAGCTTCAAGTTTATAAGGATATCTTCGCCATATTCCGCAACTACAAAGATGTCATCGAGAGCGTGACGACTTGGGGCGTGGCGGACGACGAAACGTGGCTGCGTTACCATCCGGTTAAGGAAGGCCGCCTCAACTGGCCGCTGATCTTTGATGTCAACCACGAACCGAAAGAGATTTACTATGCGATTATGGACTTTTAGTTGCCGGACAGTGCCCGGGCGTATAAGGGATGAATAAAACGACGGTATATGGGGCAATGGCTGTAATAAAGGAGATAGCGTGAATAATCGCGCTAACATCATTGGATGTGCCAATTTCTCGCCGCCTGTGGGCGGCAACCGAAATTGATGCGCAAAAAGACCATTCCTTTTCATGGTCTATTTGTGCCCGAGCTTTGCGAAAGGAATGGTCTTTATTATGGAATACCACGTTATGTTAACAGGTCACGATATGCAGGCGGGGACAGTAGAAGCCCCCTTCCGCACCATATCAAAAGCCGCCGCCGTGGCGTTGCCGGGCGATGTTGTGACAGTGCATGCGGGGACTTACCGCGAATGGGTCAGCCCGCAAAACGGCGGAACGGAGCACGCGCGCATTACATATCGGGCCGCTGAGAACGAGGACGTTGTGATAACGGGCGCCGAAGCTGTTTCGGAATGGAGCGATGAAGGGGAAGGCGTGTGGAAAACGGCGATTCCCAATACGTTCTTCGGCGACTATAACCCATACTCGGACGTCATCGGCGGGGATTGGTATTTTGAGCGCGAAAACGTCTACCATACCGGGGAGGTCTACCTGAACGGCAAATCCATGTATGAAGCCCAGACGCTCGACGGCGTCAGGCGTCCTGTCGAAACGGCCGCTTCGTGTGATAAAGCCGGTTCGCTTTTTACATGGTATTGTGAGGCGGACAATGAAAAAACCGTGATCTGGGCTAACTTCCAGGGCGCGGATCCGCGCAGTGAAACAGTGGAGATCAATGTCCGGCCTTTTGTCTTTTGGCCGAAACAAACCGGCCGCGGCTTTATCACGGTGCGCGGGTTTACACTCAGGCAGGCGGCGACGCAGTGGGCGCCGCCCACTGCGTTGCAGACGGGACTGATAGGCCCGCACTGGAGCCGGGGATGGATTATCGAGGACAACATCATCAGCGACTCCAAAAACAGCGGCATCAGCCTTGGAAAGGACATCGGCACCGGGCATAACGAGTGGACGCGCCTTGGCGCCAAGGGCGGGACCCAGCGCGAACGGGAGGTGATCTTCCGCGCCCTGCATGGCGGCGGCTGGCACAAGGAAAATGTCGGCGGCCACATTGTGCGCAACAACATCATCAGGGACTGTGAGCAGACCGGGATTGTTGGACATTTGGGCGCGGCGTTCAGCACTATTGAGCACAACCACATTTATCGCATTCACTATAAACGCCAGTTCCATGGCGCCGAAGTGGGCGGCATTAAGCTCCACGCCGCCATAGACACCCAAATAAAGCGCAACTTTATCCACGACAGCTATCGCGGACTTTGGCTTGACTGGCAGGCGCAGGGGACCCATATATCCCGCAATGTGTTTTATGATAATTCAAGCGAGGACTTTATGGCGGAGGTGTGTCACGGCCCCTACCTGCTGGACAACAATCTTTTCCTCTCCAAGTGGGCCTTTAAGGATATGTCGGAGGGCGGCGCTTTTGTCCACAACCTGATTCTGGGCAAATTTGCCGCCTGCACCGAACTCACCCGCTACACGCCTTACCATTTTCCGCATCATACGGACGTGTACGGCGTATCCAATATCTACGGCGGCGATAACCGATTTTATAACAAT
This sequence comes from Oscillospiraceae bacterium, assembly GCA_031285645.1. GTDB lineage: Bacteria > Bacillota > Clostridia > Oscillospirales > Ruminococcaceae > WRAV01. Next base: position 3,827 of record JAITVU010000409.1, read on the forward strand.
GTGTTTTTGCGGCATTCCGATGACGACGACAGTCCCGGGATCTCCAATTTCTGGAACGGCGCGGCGATTATGGACGGTGTTCCATCCGGCGCGACTTTCAAGCAGACGCCTGTCGGCACAGCCCAATATGACGATTATCCGGCCCCGGACGACCCGCCGCCGGAAAAACCATTCTTTGAGCGCAAGCTGCCGGTGCGCTGCGCGCACAATCTCTATTTGAACGGCGCGAAACCCTGCGCAAGAGAAGTGGAGCCCGCCGTTTATAAAGACGCGATAATTGACGTTGAAATAATTGACCGCGCCGCGGGCCGGATCAGTGTCCGCATCAAAAACGCGGACCGCCTGAATACGGGTCTGTGCCGGATTGTAACAACGCAGACGCTCGGCCAAAGCTTTCACGCGGAAATGATGTACGAAGCGCCCGACGGCGCGCCGCTTTGCTTCGACACCGATTATTTCGGGAACAGGCGCGATACGGTCGTGCCCGGGCCTTTCGCGGTGCGTGATGAAGACAGCATTGACGTGCGCTATTAGAGCAATTTGACTTTTGTCACTGCATATTCAAGCTGTATTAAATCAATTTGCTCTGAATTTGAGACACGAAATTTTAGGCGGTGGTTTATGAACGATCATGAAGTAATGCCATATACATGCAAAATTTCCTGTCATAACTGTAAACCTGATCGGCGGTAAAAAGGCAAGAAGCATGTCAAGTTGGGGCATTGACATGCTTCTTGCGATTTGGCTGTATTATTTGGTCTTTATAGCGATATAGGTTTAAAATCGCTGTCCGTTCCTTGTCCGTGGGCATATCTTATACCAATATTCAATTAAATAGCCTGTGAGACTGATTGCGCGCATTCTATGGAGCATGCGCTTACGCGCGATCATTGAGAAGCGGCTTTTTAGCGGCTTGACTATAATATCCCGTTCATCACCAAAACGACCATCACGCAAGTTATCACAACCCCGGCGCCCAGCAGCACAACGCCGACAGTCAATTTGCGGCTGTGAGCGCCGCCGGGCGCTCTGTTTTCTTCCGGTATCATATGGGCTTTGCGCAGCGCTACCACCAAAGGCTTATAGAGCAGTAGGGTTATCCCCAGATTCAGCCCGTGTTTGAGTACGTTAAAAGGCAGGAATACCGGCAAAAGCATCCCGGCCACCGCTTCTCGGGGCATACCCATATAAATTGGGGTTACAAAGTAGTTCCACAGCATCATCGCCGCAACCGCCAACACAAGCCCGGCGGCCAAACCGATCACAGCGCCGGATGCGGTGCGGCGCTTTTTGTAGATAAAAGACGCGGTGCAAGCCAACGCGCAACTGGAAAGTATATTCATAAAGAAGCCGATAAAGCCGTTATCGCTGACAGTGAACATCTCGACAAGCGAAACCGCCAGCGAAATCATAAAAGCTGATAAGGGGCCATAAATGAAACCGGCGATTACGATGATAACGTCCTTTGGGTCATACTTGAGAAACAGCACAATGGGTATTCGGCCAACCACCATCACAATATAAGCCATTGCGCTTAACATGGCGAGCACCGTAAGTTTTTTCGTTTTTGATTGCATAGCACATTCCTCCTGAAAATAATAACACCTGAAAGTACATTGAATGCCTTTCAGGTGTTAAATATTTCAGGTGTATTGATCATGTCAGCAGAGCGGGGGAAAAAAAAGAGTACAAACACAGCCAGGATCACCCTGACAATATCAATACACCTTCTTTAATCCTGACTTTACAGTCGGTATTGGAATTTCACCAATTTAGCGCACAAGCACTCGCGGACTTTAACCACCGATCGGGAATTTCACCCAGCCCTGAAGACATAAACACTATTCAGTTGTAAAGCCAGTATAACATCATCATTATTCTCTGTCAATCAACCGGATTGGCGTGATTTGTTGCCGCGTGGTCATCAGCTTGCCGGGCTCCGGATCGATTAGGCGTATGGGCCCATTATTGTTCATGTGTGTCCGGCATACGGCATTGGATGGGATATCCCACTATTCGCAGGCAGGAAGGATATAGTCGGTGAAGTAGGGCCAGGGGGCGTAGCTGTCGCCATGATTATAACAGGACATCACCACAACCAGTGCCAGCTCCGGAACCACAAAAATGTAATGCCCGCCGCCACCCATAGCAAAAAAGGTATCGTAATTGTCGTTGCCGAAGGATCGAATCCACCACTGGTAACCATATCGGCCGGTGCGCCCGCCTGTGCCGGCGGACTGAACAGAAGTGGACTGTTCCACCCATTCCCGGGAGATGACCTGCCGGTCCTGCCATCTGCCCCCATTCAGGTAAAGCTGCCCGAATTTTGCCGCGTCACGGGCGGTCATCTCGATGCTGCTGCTCCCGTCGGTAATGCCCTGGGGGTCGGCGGGCCAATTGACGCTGTCCATGCCAAGGTACTCAAAGAGATGCGCCCGGGCGAAATCAAACGCGGATTGTCCCGTAGCCTTCTCCAAGACCGCGCTCAGCAGATGGGAACCGCCGCTGTTGTAGTTGAAGGTGGAACCCGGCGCCGCGGCCATGGGCTGGTCCAGAACAAACGCCACCGGGTTCTTCGCCTGCTGCAGCTCATGGAACATGGGGCCGCCGTTCCACTCGTCCCACTCAATGCCGGAGGTGTGCGTCAACAGATGTTCCAGGGTGATTTCCTCCTTGCCGTCGGTCTCGTCGGCCAGGGCGGGAAAGTATTCCGACAGCTTGGCATCCACGCCTCTGATCAACCCCTCATCGATGGCAATGCCGATCAGCGCGCCCATAAAAGTCTTGGTGCAGGAGGCAAGGTAGAACAGGCTGGCCTCGTCGTACTGCTGCGAATAATACTCGTCAATGATCGCCCCATCCCGGACGATTACCATGGCCAGAACTTCCGGCTCCTCCGCTTCCGCTATAGCGGTTTGGAGTGACTCGAGCATGGCGCTGTCCACGCCATGGTTCTCCGGCGTGTCGAGTACCAGGCCATTGGAAACCGGTTCATTCCCAGGGTCGGCCTTCTCATTGGCCTGTGATTGCTCATCCCCCTGGATTTGCACGGGGGATGAGCGCGCAGACCATTCCATCTCCGCCTGCCTCGCGCATCCGGACAAAAGAACACACAGAGATATGTAAAGTGATAGAATACGTTTCATCTTAATCTCCTAATGGCTTCGCACTTCATTCCTTAAGCGTGCTATACCAATCCGCTTTTTATCCCATATCCTGACCTGAGTATAGTACATAATAAGGCTTATATTAAATTAAAACACGAAAGTCGCCGATTTCATAGAAACCGGCGACTTTCGACTGGTGGACCCGAAGAGGATCGAACTCTCGACCTCCGCATTGCGAACGCGGCGCTCTCCCAGCTGAGCTACGGGCCCAAGCCTATAATACGCCTGAATACAGAACATTCACCTGACGTATTATAGCATACATGCCTGTACAATGCAATCCCCGAATATCCACA
>JAITVU010000418.1 GCA_031285645.1 Oscillospiraceae bacterium
AAAAGCGCGGCTCCCTTGCGCGTGCAGGCATGCGCAAGGGTCTTGGCGGCAAGCCGCCAAGAAGGATTTGCGGCGTTTATGCATCGCAAGAGATAGTGCCTGTCTTTCGTGCTCGACCCGTTTTTACAGAACGAAGATTTTACTCTTTAACGCTGCCATATCATATCACACCGGAACCACGACAAAATCCGGCTTGCTTACAGCCGGATTCAAATGAAAATATATTTGATACAAACAAGGATGCACGATAAGACACCGTGTCCTTTAATGCTGAGGCGATTCACTAACCATTTTAAGAGCCTGCGCGATCAGGATTGTCATTTCGGCATGATTCTCCCGCGACATCTGAGGTATTTGGGATAAAAGCGTTCCCTTACGCGTTGTGACATATCGGGCGGGCAGTTTATTGAGCACGATGGCGCAAACATCTTTAAAGCATTTTTCGCACTTGCACATATCGATGAACTCCATCATTTTACGCACATCGCCTTTTACCATCTCTTCATTCGCATTGATTAAAATAAACGAATCATTGGGAGTATCGGTCCATATTGAGTTTTGCTCGAGTACGATATCCCTCTGAGTGGTATCAATCTGATTATCCGACATTGTTCAATCCTCCCGGCTGGTTTTGCGTGTTCGTTTTTTTGTGACATTATAGCTGTACAGGTTTAAAATTGCGACGCAATTTTAAATACGCGGCAAACGCCGCGCGCCGCGAAGCGGCCTATATATAGTGAATTCGGTTTTATTCTTATTCTTGGTTAGTTTAACACTGTATTAGTTTTAAACATATATGACTATATATTAACTTTATTCTACCACTTAAACCACAATTTTACAATTGTTTATTATATATATTTATATCGTGTTCTCTGAATATACTATTATTTCTTTAATAGTTCAAAAATCGCCACCGCAATATTTATATAAAGTATATGACGGCGGGTGTCATAAAACCTGCTTTGCGAGACCCAAATGGATACGTGCTTTATAGGACTGGACGACAAAGAAGGGTATACGGTCGCATTCCTTCCGGCAGCAACGGCGAAAACACCGAATTGATGTTGTTTTGACCTGTACGGGGCTCGAAAACACGCCCTGATGTGCATGAAAAACACAGATTATGAGTGGGTATTCGAACAGCCACACATAAAAATCAGGTCTAAAGCCATGTTGATTTCACACTTTATTTGATATATAATAAAAAGGACTTTGTACATGCCGGGAGTCCCTGTTAATCCATGGATAGATTTATGACTACAGGTTCTAAGGGTCCGGCGCAACATTACATAGCTTTAAGAGCCCTGAGGGCTCTATTTTTGAAAGGGGAAAGGCCTGTTCGGTGCGTGCCGGGCGGCCAGGCAGCCGGAATATGTCGGAAAACAGAAAAACACAGGACAGTTCGAGCCGTCAAAAAGCTCTGGAAACGGCCCTGAGCCAGATTGAGCGCCAGTTTGGCAAAGGCGCTGTCATGAAGCTCGGCCAGCACAGTATTCTAAATGTCGCGGCTATTTCCACCGGCTCGCTTTCGCTGGATATGGCCCTTGGAATCGGCGGCGTACCGCGCGGACGCATTGTCGAAATTTACGGGCCCGAGTCATCAGGTAAAACCACGGTAGCCCTTCACATCGCGGCTCAGGCGCAGAAAGAGGGCGGCGAGGCCGTCTTCATCGACGTGGAGCACGCGCTCGATCCTGTTTACGCCCAGGCGCTGGGCGTTGATATCGACTCGCTGCTTGTCTCCCAGCCCGATACGGGCGAACAGGCGCTTGAAATCTGTGAAGCCCTCGTGCGTTCCGGCGCCGTCGACGTTGTGGTTGTGGACTCCGTCGCCGCGATGGTGACGAAAGCCGAGATTGAGGGCGAAATGGGCGACACCCATGTCGGCCTGCAGGCCAGGCTGATGTCTCAGGCGCTCAGAAAACTGACCGGCGCCATCTCAAAATCCAACTGCGTTGTGATCTTTATCAATCAGCTGCGCGAGAAAATCGGCGTTGTATACGGCAACCCAGAGACAACGCCGGGCGGCCGCGCGCTTAAATTTTATTCATCCGTGCGGCTCGAGGTCCGCCGTTCCGAGCAGCTTAAAAACGGCACGGAGGTCATCGGCAACCGCACGCGCGTCAAAGTCGTCAAAAACAAGGTCGCGCCGCCCTTCAAGGAGGCCGAATTCGACATTATGTACGGCCAGGGTATTTCAAGGGAGGGTGAAATCCTTGATCTTGCCGCGCAGCTGGATATTATAAACAAAAGCGGCGCCTGGTTCAGCTACGGCGATACAAGGCTCGGGCAGGGGCGCGACAACGTCAAGATTTACATGAAGGAAAACCCTGAATTTGCCGAGGACATCGCGCGCCAGGTCATTGAGAATAAGGACAGCCTGAATATGTCCCGCGGCGCCAAAAAAGGCAAAGCGGCGGTTGTGGCGGCCAAAGCGCCCGACGTCAATCTGGATATTGAGGTCGAAGACACCGCCGCCGCCAAATAATGAAGATTACAGGCATAGAAAAAACTAAAAAAGGCCGCTACTCTGTTTATGTCGACGGCGCTTTTCTTTGCGCCCTGCACCCTGATATTTTCGCCGCCGCCTCAATACGGGCGGGTGATGCCGCCGAGCCCGACACGCTCGTGGCGCTTCAGAGGGCGTCGGAGGAGAAAATCACCAGGGATCGCGCCCTGCGCCTGCTTTCGGCGCGCTCGTATGCGAGCGGCGGTTTGAGAAAAAAGCTGCTTGTATACACCGATTCCGACATTGCCGACGCTGTTGTGGCCCGTATGCAGGAACTCGGACTCATCGATGACGCCGACTATGCCCGGCGATATGCGGCCGACTGCATGAACCTGAGAAACTTCTCCCTTGCGCGGACAAGGCTGGCCCTACTGGAAAAGGGCATCCCCGGCGATATTGCGGATGACGCGCTCGCCGATATGGATATAGATCCGGCCCCTGCCATCGCCAGGATCATAATAAGGAAATACGCGGGCTATTCTGCGGATGAAAAGAGTCGTATACGCGCTGTTAACGGCCTTTTGCGCCTGGGCTACCGCCATGGCGATATCCGGGAAGTCATGCGCAATTTTGAGGAAGACCCGGACTATTACACGTCCGTGGATGAATGATGAACAGTGTGCGCGGCGCGGTTCGCGCGAATCCCACCGACAGCCAGGCTGTCGGTGTCCCCGCGCCTGCGGCGCGGGGTATGCGTTCTGGCAGAACGCATGGATTTGCGCTTGTCGGCGCGGTATATAACGGGCTTGGAAGGTTATATAGTGATTTCGCTTCAAGACTGGCCCGTAAAGAGGCATAGCAAAGCGAATTGCCATGGGATCATTGCGGTTTAAGACAATAGACAATTTTATACCGCAAAGACTGTATTTATAGCGGCGGGAATAAATAAGCGGAATAAAAAGACATTAAAATTCCCGCCGCATTCGGCAGAAAGTAAATAATAACGTTCCGGTTATTTTTTACTTTTGCTATAGAATAACAGGGCCGCGTCAGCGGCGGTGGGATGGGATTATGGCTTTAAAAGTGGGGATGGTGTCGCTCGGCTGTTCGAAAAACCAGGTTGACGCGGAGCGTATGCTCTCCGCGCTGCGGGACGACGGGTTTGAGCTCAGCTCGGACGCCGGGTTGTGCGACGTCGTCATCATCAATACATGCGGGTTTATTGAGGACGCCAAAAAGGAAAGCATCGAGAATATCCTTGAATTCGCGGCGCTCAAGGATGAGGGCCGCATCAAGGCCATTGTCGTGACAGGCTGCCTGGCGGAGCGATATCGCGGGGAGTTGGCAAAGGAAATTCCGGAAGCCGATGTCATCCTCGGGATCGGCCGCAACGCCGACATCGTCGCCGCGGTGCAAAAGGCGGCCGGCGGCGAACACTATATGGCCTTCGGTGAGAAGACGGATTTGCCCATGGAAGGCAAGCGGATTATCTGCAATCTGCCATTTTACGCCTACCTGAAAATCGCGGAGGGCTGCGACAACCGCTGCAGCTACTGCGCGATCCCGCTGATTCGCGGCGGTTTTCGCAGCCGGACAATGGAAAACATCCTCGCCGAGGCCGAGGTGCTCGCCATGCAGGGCGTGACCGAACTCAATGTCGTCGCACAGGATACAACCCGTTACGGCGAGGATTTGTACGGGACGTTCATGCTGCCTGAGTTGCTTCGGGGGCTGTGCAAAATAGAAAAGCTGCACTGGATACGCATCCTGTACTGTTATCCCGAGCGGGTGACGGATGAGCTGCTGGATGTTGTCGCCAGTGAACCCAAAATCGTCAAATATATGGACATCCCCATACAGCATGTCGGCGCCGCAATCCTCAAAGGCATGAACCGGCGGGGGGATGGGGAAACTTTGACGGCGCTGATGAAAAAAATCCGTGATAAAATACCCGGCGTGGCGCTGCGCACCACATTGATCACGGGTTTCCCGGGCGAGAGCGACGCGGATTTTGAGGCGCTCTGTGATTTTATCAAAGATATTGAATTTGACCGGCTGGGCTGTTTCGCCTACTCCCAGGAAGAAGATACGCCCGCGGCCACAATGCCGGGCCAGGTGGACGAGGATATACGCCAGAGACGCTGTGAAACCGTTATGGATATTCAGATGGATATTATGCAGCGGCGCGCCGAGCGCTTTCTCGGCCGTGATGTCGAGGTGCTCTGCGAGGGGTTTGACCGCTACGCGGGCATGTGGTTCGGCCGCAGCGCCATGGACGCGCCGGACGTGGATCCAAAGGTGTTCTTTACGACAATGGAGCCCGTCGGCCCGGGTGATTATGTCACGGTGCGCGTTGAGAGCGTTATGGACGGCGATCTGATTGCATCACGTATCGTCGGTTAGCTCGAAGCCGCTTGCGTTTCCCGGCCTGATTCCAAATGTCACGTTGAATCGACCTTTATAGGGTATATGGTTTTAAAAAAGGAGTCGCTATGAACCTGGCCAACAAGCTCACGGTTGTGCGCGTCGCGCTGATCCCCGTTTTTTTATTCTTTTTCTTTGCGTCTTTTATCCCCTGGCATTATCTCTGGGCCTTTGTTGTTTTTTCAGCGGCGTCCGTTACCGATACGCTGGATGGCCAAATCGCAAGGAAGCGCGGCCTTGTCACCGACTTCGGCAAGCTGATGGATCCTCTGGCGGACAAGCTGCTTGTCATGTCCGCCGTTGTCTGCCTGATTCCGGTTGGAATCGTGCATGCGGTTGTTGTTATTGTTATTTTGGCGAGGGAATTTGTCGTTACGGCCATCAGGCAGATCGCGGCCGCGAACGGCACCGTCATCGCGGCGGATAAATGGGGGAAAATAAAGACCGTTTTTCAGATGATATGGCTCGGCTATGAAATGCTCTATTTATTTGTCACAGCCAATCTGGGCCTTCAGATGGGGGCGCTTGCGCTGCCCTTGGCGGTTATTCATTATATTTTACTCGCCGGCGTCCTGGTTTTTACCGTCTTCAGCGGCCTCAACTATTTAATTGGTAACCGCGCGCTGTTCAGTGATATGTGAGGACATGCCCGGGCATACCCGAATATGGGAGACGGACGTGATAACATCAGAAACGGTTTCGGCTTTGTTTCTGTTCCGGCGGATGAAGCGAAGTGACACGGATAAACGGCGCTTGCAAAAATAAAGAAAGTGCATATAATAAAACTATGGCGGACTTTCAGGTGTGGTCCGCATTCTCATATTTTAAATGCGTATCGGGAAAAGTACGTCTGGGAAAGCCCGTACAGAGAGCCGCGCGAACGCTGAGAGCGCGGCGGGGAGAGCAGGCCGAATTGCACCCGCCAGCATGTTTTGACAAAGGCTTTGGCCGAGTATCGACACACGTTTTCCCGCGTTAAGGGATGCGCCGTTTATAAAAACGGCGCGGTAAGAGATAAATCAGAGTGGAACCGCGGTATGCCGCCTCTGTGCCTTTGGCACGGGGCGTTTTTTGTTGCCGCAAATCGGGCTATAATAATTGCATGGTTATATTTTATACAGGTTTGAAGGGGAAATATTGAATGAAACTCTCCGCCGCAAGCGGCGGGGTATCAAGGGTACGATACTGCCCTGCGGGGCGAAGGGGATAAGGAACCGCCCCAAGGGGCGGGAATTACACCCCTTCGTTTCATTAAAAAATCTGATCTTATCGGGGAATGGCCGCTTCGTTTTGCCCGGTGGACCATGGTTTTGGAACAGCAAGAGTTCTTCAGCTTTTTTAAAAATACGGCAAGGACATCATACAGGAGTTGATATTATATGTTTGACGGCATCCGCAAGGATATAAGGGCCATAAAGGAACGTGATCCGGCGGCGCGCAATTCAGCCGAGATCCTGCTTCTGTATTCGGGCCTGCACGCCATCATTTTACACAGGCCCGCTTACTGGCTCTATCACAGAAAGATTTATTTTCCCGCGCGCCTGATCTCGCAGCTCGCCCGTTTTTTAACCGGCATCGAAATTCATCCCGGGGCGAAAATCGGCCACGGTGTTTTAATCGACCACGGCTCCGGGGTTGTGATCGGCGAAACGGCCGAGGTCGGCGACGGCTGCACCATTTACCAGGGGGTGACGCTCGGCGGCACAGGCAAAGAAAAGGGCAAGCGGCACCCGACGCTGGGAAAAAACGTTATGGTGGGCAGCGGGGCGAAAATACTCGGCCCGTTTGCGATCGGCGACAACTCGAAAATCGCTTCCAAC
>JAITVU010000001.1 GCA_031285645.1 Oscillospiraceae bacterium
ACATGCTCTTCACCCCGCGCGAATCGGACGGTGGGATCGAGGCCCTGTGCGTGATCGACGGGTCCCGCCTTTACATTGTGGAACAGGATGCCGACGCCTGTATGGAGACGATTTTAAAATCGCCCTGCAAGAAGCGCTGCAACAACATTAAATATCTTTATCACTTTGGCCTTCAGCGCGGTTTTGAGCCTGTCAATATTGTTTTTGACGCCGAAATCGCCGCCTACATCCTCAACCCGACGTCAAACGGCTACGGGATCGCAAAGCTCGCCGGGGAATACGGTGTCACGCCGCCCGCGCTGGACAATCTGCTGGGCCTGCACGGGGAACTCCTCGACGCCTGCGCCGTCTTCACCCCGCTCGCGGACAAGCTGACCGGCTTGATTGAAAAGCTTGGCCAGGAAAAGCTCTTTTACGGGATTGAGCTGCCGCTCGCGCGCGTGCTCGCCGATATGGAGCATACGGGCTTCGCTGTGGACACGGCGGGACTTGAGACTTTCGGCGCGCGCATGGACGCCGAGATCGCGCGCCTGCAGGACGATATCTACGCGCTTGCGGGCGGAACCTTCAACATCAACTCGCCCAAACAGCTCGGCAAAGTGCTCTTTGAGGATCTCGGGCTGCCCGCGGGCAAAAAGACAAAGACCAAATCCGGCTTCTCAACAAACGCCGACGTCCTTGAGCCTCTGGCGCAGGAATACGAAATTGTCGCTAAAATCCTTGACTACCGCAAGGTGGCCAAGCTCAAATCCACGTATGTGGAGGGCCTTCTGCGCGTTGTGGGGCCTGACGGGCGCATCCACACCAGCTTCCAGCAGACATTGACCCGCACGGGGCGCATCTCCTCCGTCGAACCCAATATGCAGAATATCCCCATCCGCACCGAGCTCGGCAGCGAGCTCAGGCGATTTTTCCGCGCCGCCGAGGGGAAAATACTGCTGGACGCGGACTATTCCCAGATCGAGCTGCGCGTACTCGCCCATATCGCGGGCGATGAGAATATGATCGCGGCCTTTTCGGGCGGTCAGGATATCCATCTCAACACCGCCGCGCAGGTGTTCGATATGCCGCCGGAATTTGTCACGCCGCTGATGCGCAGCCGCGCCAAGGCCGTCAACTTCGGCATTGTATACGGCATCGGGGCCTTTTCCCTCTCCAAGGATATCGGCGTGAGCGTGTCGGAGGCGGACAGCTATATTAAAAACTACCTGTCCACGTATGCGGGCGTGAAAAAGTATATGGACGATACCGTCGCTGCCGCGACGGAAAACGGCTATGTCGAAACGCTTTTTCACCGCCGGCGCTACCTGCCGGAGCTCGCCTCGTCAAACCGCGCCAACCGCGAGTTCGGCAAGCGCGTCGCCATGAACACCCCCATACAGGGCACGGCGGCGGACATCATTAAAATCGCGATGGTGCGCGTCTATGACAGGCTGCGCCGGGAAGGGCTCGAGTCCAGGCTGATTTTGCAGGTCCACGATGAACTGATTGTCGAGAGCCCGCATGAGGAGGCCGACCGCGCCGCCGCCGTCCTGCACGAGGAGATGGAGGCGGCCGTGAGCCTCTCGGTGCCGATGGAGGCTGACGTCGGCCGGGGCGCGACCTGGCTGGACGCGAAGTGAGGACTGCGGCGCATATAAGGCAAAAGCACCTGTAAAAAACGGAGCGTAAAGAGTATGAAGCTGGAGACAGCGCGGCTGATCCTGAGGGATGCGGTGATGGCGGATCTGGACAACCTGCACAGGCTTTTATCCGATCAGGCAAACATGTATTACCTGGATGACGTCGCCACACGGACGCTCGGGGAGAGCGAAGCCAATCTGAGGCACGCGATGTTAAACGATGACGGGCACTATTTCTGCATAGAAAGAAAAGAAGATCGCGCTTATATCGGCCAGGTGGGATATACGATCACAGATGTCACTCCCTGTGGCAAGATTGTGCATATGGGTTATTTTATCTTGCCGGAACAGCAGGGCCGGGGCTACACAACTGAAGCTGTAGGACGCGCCGTCCGCTACGCTTTTGAAGAGGACGGCTGTGTGCGCATTACAACCGGCTGCTACGCCGACAACAAGGCGAGCGAGCGGGTAATGATCAAATCAGGTTTTCTCAGGGAAGGGCTGCACAAAAAAGCGCAGTACCATGACGGCATAATGAAAGACCGTCTGAGCTACGCGATCAATAAGGATGATTACGCCGCGCGATAACAGAGGGCCGTTTTTATCCGTATTCACCATCACAGGCTTTTCGGTTGACGCGCGGCAAAAGCCTTTTTACGTTCAGCCCTTATTTTTTAAGGCGGTCTTACTATGGATACGCAGATCATTATTGAACCCATGAGCGCCGGTACGGTCGAGGCTGTGGCGGGGCTCGAAAAAGCGTGTTTTTCCGAGCCCTGGAGCATGCCGGGGCTCATGGCGGAGCTGGACAATCCGCACGCCGTCTTCCTGGTTGCGCGCATGGACGGCGCTGTCGCCGGCTACGCCGGTATGCACCATATTGTGGATACGGGGTATATAACCAACATCGCGGTCCATGCGGCGTACAGGCGAAAGGGCGTGGCCGCGGCGCT
>JAITVU010000177.1 GCA_031285645.1 Oscillospiraceae bacterium
TCGAGGTATTCATCCTTGATCCTCTTGAGCTCGGAACGCGGCATGATCGAGAGCAATTCCCAGCCGATCTCAAGCGTCTCTTCAATTGTGCGGTTGGTTGTAAAGCTCTGGTTCACATACTTTTCTTCAAACGCGTCGGCAAATTTTGCGAAAAGCTTGTCGGTGTCCGACAGCGCGGATTCGCCGAGAATGACGGAGAGCTCCTTCGCGTCTTTGCCCTGCGCGTAAGCCGCGAAGAGCTGGTTCATTGTATTCGCGTGATCCTCACGCGTTTTCCCGGCCCCGATGCCCTTGTCCTTAAGCCTCGAAAGCGAGGGCAGGACATCGATTGGCGGCAGGATGCCGCGCCTGTAAAGCTCACGGCTGAGAATGATCTGCCCCTCCGTAATATAACCTGTCAGGTCGGGGATGGGGTGCGTCTTATCTTCCTCGGGCATGGTGAGGATCGGGATCTGCGTGATGGAGCCGCCGCGGCCCCTGATGCGCCCGGCCCGCTCGTACAAGGTCGCAAGGTCGGTGTAGAGATAGCCCGGGTAGCCGCGGCGTCCCGGCACCTCTTTGCGCGCGGCGGAAACCTCGCGCAGGGCCTCACAGTAGTTTGTAATATCCGTCATGATGACAAGGACGTGCATATCCTTCTCATACGCCAGATATTCAGCCATGGTCAGGGCCATGCGCGGCGTGGAAATGCGCTCGACGGCCGGGTCGTTCGCGAGGTTCATAAACAGGACCGCGCGGTGAATGGCCCCCGTGCGCGTGAAGTCGTCGATAAAGAACTGCGCCTCATCAAAGGTGATGCCCACGGCGGCGAACACAACGGCAAAGTTCGTGTCCGTGCCGCGCACGCGCGCCTGACGCGCAATTTGTGCGGCAAGCTCGGCGTGGGGCAGGCCCGAAGCGGAGAACACGGGCAGCTTTTGTCCGCGCACCAGCGTATTCAGGCCGTCAATGGCCGATATACCCGTCTGGATAAACTCGGAGGGATAGTCGCGCGCCACGGGATTGATGGGCACGCCGTTGATGTCGCGGCGGCCCTCGGGATTGATCCTGGGCCCGCCGTCCTTTTCACGGCCCATACCGTCAAAGACGCGGCCGAGCATATCGGTGGAAACGCCGAGTTCCTGCGGGCGCGCAAGGAAGCGCGCCTTTGAGTCTTTTAAATTAATACCCTGCGAGCTCTCAAAAAGCTGTACAACCGCGTTATCGCCGTTGATCTCAAGCACCTTGCCGCGCCTGATCTCGCCCGTCTGGATCTCAATCTCAACAAGTTCGTCATACTTGACGCCCTCGACGTTTTTAACGACCATCAGAGGGCCTACAAGCTCCGATATGGTTTTATACTCCTTAAGCATGTACGCGCACCTCCTGTTTGATCAGCTCGTCGATCGCCTTGTCAACCTCGCCGTTAATGGCGTCAATCCTGTCAAGCTCGGTTTCCGGCGTCAACTTCGCCCTGGCAATGGCATCGCGCACCGGCAGCGCCAGAACCTTTTTAAGGTAAACGCCCTCATCCAGCGCGCGGCCCGCGGCGTCGCCGAAGTGGAGCACGGCATTGAGCATTTTGTTCTGCTTGTTCAGTGACGCGTAGGAATCCAGGTCATTGAAGGAGTCCTGCTGCAAATAGTCTTCGCGCATGGACTTGGCCAGCTCCAGCTTGAGCTGATCGCGTTCGGACAGCGCGTCATAACCGACCAGCCTGACGATCTCGATGAGGTTGGCCTCCTCCTGCAAAAGCGTGAGGGCGCGCAGGCGCAGATCCCCGTGATCCTCCTTGACATTGGCCTGTATCCAGCTTGTCACCGTGTCGGCGTAAAGGCTGTAAGAGTTGAGCCAGTTGATGGCCGGGAAGTGACGCGCGTATGCAAGGTTCGCGTCAAGGCCCCAGAAGACCTTGACAATGCGCAGCGTGGCCTGCGTGACCGGTTCGGACAAGTCACCGCCGGGCGGCGACACCGCGCCGATGGCGGTCAGTGTGCCGGTGCGCTCGTCACTGCCCAATGTCTGTACATGGCCCGCGCGCTCGTAGAACTCAGCCAGGCGCGAACCGAGGTAAGCGGGGTAGCCCTCCTCACCGGGCATCTCTTCCAGACGGCCGGACATCTCGCGAAGGGCCTCGGCCCAGCGGGAGGACGAGTCGGCCATCAGAGCGACGGAATATCCCATATCACGGAAGTATTCCGCTATCGTAATGCCTGTATAAATGGACGCTTCACGCGCCGCAACCGGCATGTTCGATGTGTTGGCGATGAGCACCGTGCGCTTCATCAGGGACTGCCCCGTGCGGGGATCCTTAAGCTCCGGAAACTCGTTGAGCACGTCTGTCATCTCGTTGCCGCGCTCGCCGCAGCCGACATAGACAACAAGGTCCACGTCGGAATACTTGGCCAGCTGATGCTGCACGACCGTCTTGCCCGAACCGAACGGCCCCGGAACACAGGCCGTGCCGCCTTTGGCGACGGGAAAAAATGTGTCGACTGTCCTGAGGCCCGTGATCATGGGCCTTTCGGGTGACAGCTTCGCTTTGCTGGGGCGCTGAACGCGCACGGGCCACTTCTGCATCAGCATAAGCGGCTCCTCGCCTTTATCGGTCTGGAGCACGGCGACCGTCTGGTCGACCGTATACTCTCCCGCCGTGATGGATTTGAGCGTACCGCTCATCCTCGGCGGAACCAGAATCCGATGCTCAACAACCTCGTTTTCCTGCACCGTACCGATGATATCGCCGCCGACAACAGCATCACCGGCCTTCATTGTGGGATTAAACGTCCATTTCCTGCTTCTGTCCAAAGCGTGCACAGACACGCCGCGCTCGATAAAATCCCCGACTTCGTCGCGTATTTTATCCAAAGGGCGCTGAATGCCGTCGAACATCGCCTCGACCAGTCCGGGGCCAAGCTCGACGCTCAACGGCTCCCCGCGGCTTGTAACAGGCTCTCCGGGGCCGAGCATTGATGTCTCCTCATATACCTGTATGGACGCCATGTCCCCGCGCATCTCGATGATTTCCCCAATCAGGTTTTTCTCGGATACGCTCACAACGTCGTATATGCGGGCATCCTGCATATTCTCGGCAACCACAAGGGGGCCCGATACCTTAACAACCCTACCTATTTCCAAGGTTACACTTCTCCTTCCATTTAGCCGGCCAGGCCGGCGTATTGCGAACCGTGTTCGCCACGCCTTCGGTTATAATGAAACTCCCCGCCGCTCGCGCGGCCAACTATGTTGGCCTTTGGTATCAAGAATACTGATTCATGGAGCACCTAAGGAACGGCGTAGCGTTCCATGCGGTCCTTAGAAGAATCGCTTTGCGATTCTTTAACGCCCCCTGGGGGCGGGGAATCATACCCTTCGTTTCATTGAAGACGCGTCCTTCGCTTGCGGCGCCAGAAGGGCCGCAAGCGAAGCGCCATTTTAATCCAGGATATTAATACCGACGGCGCGCTCCACATTGTCACGCACACGCTCGAGACCAAGGCCCATGGAACCCGCGTTGGACGGGATTAAAATGATTCCGGGCGTCATCTCGTTGTTGTACCGGTCGATCGTCTCGCTGATTGTGCTGGCAATCTGTTCGGTGATAAAGATAATCCCGTATCCATCCCTGGCCAGCGCGTCGATTATTTTGCGGTTTTCATCCTGCTCAGACGCTTCGACGGGATAAACGTCCATCCCAAAGGCCATAAAGAAAAGCACCGAATCCATATCGCCCACAACAGCTATTTTATGCATAGGTATCACGCAGCCTTTCCCTGAGCGCATCGGCGCCGATCCCGTTTTGCTTGCACGTCACGATGATGCGCACCTGCCTGATTTCGTTCTCCTTCGAGACAATGTAGGCGAAAAGGATTTCGCCGCCGAAGGAGAGGTACTTCGCCTGCTTTGTATGCGCGACGAGCAGGTCGTCAAAGCGTTTTTCAAGCGCGGACAAGTTGCCGTCCCGCTCAAAAGCCTCAAGGCCCGCCTGCACGGCGCCGCCAAAATATTTATAATAAAAAACAGGCGCCATGGCGGAGACATTTTTTGAGTAGTTCTCGACAAAGAAGTCCGTCGCGGTTTTCCCGCCCGGCGCGAGCGCCTCAGTCAGGAAAGCCGTCCCTTTTTGCATCATCTTAACGCGCAACAGCGTTTTGATGTTGTAAAAATCAATGGACATCTTCATATAGTCGCTGATAAAATCATTGCCAAGTCTGGCGCAGAGTGTCATCTGATACGCAAAAAGCGCCTTGTCGACGGCTATATCGATGTTTTGGGGATTCTGTGTGTGTTCATACGCATCTTCGGCCGTGTCCACAGCCTGTTTGAGATGCGCCGGCAAGCCGCTTTTCGCGGCGGCTCCGTTTTGTACATAATCCTCAATATCCCCGGGGGCGACAGGTGTTACATAAAAGTACGGGTTTTCCGTGCGCTGGCTGAAATGCGCGGCCTTAACGGCTGTTTTAACATTGTGGAAATCATATTTGGCCGCCAGAATATCCACAAGCTCGCTGTTGTCGCCCGCAAGCTTCCAGGCCGATTCGTAAACCCTTTTGAGCTCGGCCTTAAGCCTTGATTCATATTCAAAAGCGTTTTTGAGAGACGCGAAATCATAGTCGCTATTTTGGGAGAGCATGCGCAAAGCCTCATCAGCGTTCGGCGCATCGATGACACGGTCAATATCGCCGCCGCTCAGCAGGCGTTTCTCCTGTACGCGCAGAAAGGCCGATACGCTGGCAAAATCAGTGTTTTTCAAGACAGGCCCTCCTTTCAGTACAGCATTTTCAAAACGTCGCTCTCAAGATCGTAGCGATGAAAATTAACAAGGGATTCGAAGGTGTTGTTCTGCTCGATCCCGTTTTTACACAGTATAAACCCGCCCGAGATCGCGCGCTTTTCCGCGCTCATGACAAGGTTGCCTTTTTTGCCCGCCTCTTTGAGGGCGGCGTTGATCTTGTCTATGCCGATGCTGAACCTTTCCGGTAGGATCAGTTCTTCACCGTCCGGATCCAGAGCCGTGAGGTGCGCGATCAAAAACTTTTCGAACGCCGCCTGATCCATCGCGTTGAGGCTGTCCATGACAGCCGTGAAAACCTTGTCCAGCATCTGCTGTTTGGCCTCCAGGTTCTCATCCCGGATTGCCAAAGTCTTGCCAAGCGTAATCTGCTCGGCGGCGTGAGCGGCCTCGGTATCGGCATCCGCGAGTATGCGATCCTTTTCCTTTGCGGCTTCAGCCTCGGCTTCCGCCACAATGGCCTTTGCCTGTGCATCCGCCGCATCTGTTATCTCAAGGGCGCGCGCTTGCGCGTCCTTAATAATTTTCGACGTTAAGTTATCCAGGCCCGACACGTGTTCACATCCTTCCATGTTTGTCTGGGCAATACAAGGTCAGTGGGCTGTGCTCCCGCACAGGCGCATAGCCTTTTATTGATATGTGACAAACAGCATGATGATGGACGCGACGAAGCCGAGGATGGCGTATGTCTCAACGATCGCGGAGAGGATGATGCCCTTTGTGGTCTCACCCGGATTCTTGGCCAGAATCTGCAGGCCCGCGGCGGAAACCTTGGCTTGGGCGATAGCGGAGAAGTAGCCCACGACCGCAACGGGGAGCGCCGCGGCAAAGAGATAGAGGCCCTGCTGGAAAGTGGGGCCGTCCGCCAGTTTAAGGGCGATCAGGAAGCCGATAATAAAGCCGTAGAGGCCCTGTGTACCGGGGAGAAGCTGGAGAATGAGCGCCTGACCAAATTTTTCGGGTTCTTCGGTTACGACACCCGTAGCCGCCTCGCCGACGAGTCCGCATCCGCGCGCGGAACCCATGCCTGCGAGAAATACCGCGATCGCGGCGCCCAAAACCGTAAAGACAATACCACCATATTCAACAAAAAATGCTGCCATTTGTTTTTTCCTCCTAATTCTTTATATGAATAGAATCATGCTTGAGTTTGAGCGGCTTGAAGGGAACGCCGCCGCCCTCGTAGAACTTGCCGAAATACTCGACATATTGCAGGCGGCAGGTATGCACATACGCGCTCAGAAGCGAAAGCGCCAAATTGAGGGCCTGGCCCAGCACCATAATGATGAACCCGAACACAATGCGCGCAAAGCCGGCAGGCAGAATGCTTGCCATCAGGTTAAAGGAAAAGGCGATGTACGCGCCGGACAGCGCGAGCGCGACGATGCGCGTATAGGAGACGAGATCGCCGACATAGCTCGTGATGCCGTAAACACCGTAAAGACCGTTGCCGATCTTGCCGCCGATGCTCGGGCTGGACCGCCCCTGCGTACAGGCGAGGCCGACAAGGCTTATGATAAAGGCCCATTTGCAGACCTGGAAAATCCCCGCCGGCAGCATTGTCGTCATCGCGCCGACAATCAGGCCGATACCGGACAGCACCGCGATGATCCAGAAAAGAGAATCGAAGATCGCCCCGGCGATGTCGCCGCGCTTAATGCACAGCGCGCCTTTAACCGCCACACCGAACAGAACATGGACCACGCCGATGCCAATCGACAGAATGATCATGGTGACAATATCCAGATTCGAATCCAGAAGGGCTTTTGTCTGGGGAATGCCGTCCACAACGAGCTGGACGCCGTTGGCATCCAAAACCGGAAGAGGCGTGAAAACCGCAAAACCGAACAGGCTGCCGTAAAGCGCGCCGCCCACAATAACGGCGAAGCTCAAATAGAAAAAGAACCGCATAAAGTTCTTCATGCCCTCTTTAAGGTCAAGCGCCTTCATGGCGATGGCGGTGCCGGCCATCAGGATAAGGCCGTAACCCATGTCCCCGACCATCAAGCCGAAAAAAAGCCAATAAAAGGGCGCGAGCAGCGGTGTGGGGTCAAACTCATTGTACCGCGGCATTGAATACATGGACGTGATGCTTTCAAACGCGCTGACAACACGGTTATTTTTAAGCTTGATCGGCACGTCGGCGCTCTCGGCCTCAACCGCCGTCTGTTCAATATAGAAATCCTCGCCGCAAGCGCGCGCCAAAATCTCCATAAACCGGGTGTTGTCCTCCTCGGGCACCCAGCCCTCGATGAACACAACCGTATCGGAACCCATAAAGTTCTGCGCCGCCTTCTCACGCTCCAAAATGGTGGCGATGCAGTCCTTGACAACAAGGAGGTTCTTGTATTCGCCGCTTTTACCCTCGATTTCTCCGGCGGCCTTTTCACTCTCCCGCTCCAGCTCCGTTATCCGCCGATTGTTTTGGGCCACAATCCTTTTTGGCACATCGGAAAACGTAATGTTGGCCCTGGAAAAGCCGATATCCTTGGCTTTTGTAAATAAATCCTCATAAACGGCGCCATCCGTCAGGATCAACACGGCCATATCGTCTTTCTGGCTCCCCAGAAATTCAATATAAACTTCTGAAAACGCCGCTTCAAGTTCCGCGCGCAAGGCATCGGCCGCCATTTTATTGACGGTGCCGAGCAAATAACGCGCGGCCGTAAAAGCATCGAGCACAGAGGGCGCGACATCGAGTTTCTCCCAAACGGACAGCCCCTCGTTTTCGGATTTCAGGCGCGCGATTTCCGATTTAACCGCCGCAATCCTGTCATCCTGATCTTTCACGAATGCGCAAACGGCGCCGTAGTCGTAATTATCGAGGAAATTGTCGAACGCGTCATGGGTATATGTGGGACGCTTCGCGCCAAAGCCCGGTTTCTCCGTATAGCGTTCAAGCTTTGAAAGCGCGAACGACACCCTGTCCAACTCACTTTCGTAGCGCTGGATATCGCTTTGGGTATGCTCCTGCCTGAGAAACTCCAAACCCTCGAGATCATCCCGCGACATATCGCGGAAATGCACGTCCCCGAATTTCTGAAGATCCTTAAGCAGCGCGGCCTTGCTTTCGCGGAAGGTCAGGAGCGTGAATTTTGTCATTTTAGCTATCGCCACTTGCACTCACGATCCTTTCAACTACAAATTGCACGGCGCTTTCCAGCTTAGCGGGATCCGGCGCCAGGAGCTTGCTTCTTTCCTCACGCCCCTGCGCCACAAGCGCTTCGCATTCCTTCTCGGATTTTGCGGACGCCGCGGCGATTTTATCGCTGCGGCCCTTCGCGGCCTCAGCCAGAACCGCCTTTTTTCGCGCGGCGGCGTCTTTCCCCGCCTGGGCGAGGGTCTGCCGAGCCTTTTCGCCCGCCAGTCGCACGATTTCCTTGCCCTGGTCTTCCGCCTCTTTCACCTTCATAACAGCATCAGCAGCCAATATTTCACCTCCCTGAACGCGTATTATGTGAGCCCGGCACTATCAGTACCGGAACGAAATGTATACAAAATGGCTGCGGGCACAACGCCACGCACGCCATTTTAGCCAAAAAAACGCCCGCAGCAATAAACATGGCCGGCCGCGCCTTTCTCAGGCGCCGAGCTTGCAATACTGACGCGGGGGTTAAAGCCTAAAAGTGATAAAAGTCTTTGTATTTTTTTACTTTTTAGTCAAAATCCAGCAAATGTGACTTCGCTACTTATCATACACTCTTTTGCAAAGATTATCAACCTTAAAATATTAAAAAACGCCCTTTTTTTAAGGGCATTTCGTGTATATTATGTCTTAAATGCTGCTAAACTGTGCAGTTTGTCAGGCATTTTATTAAAAACAGGGCGGCAAGGAGGCATGCAATGCCTCCTTGCCCCATTATATAAAGGTTTACTCTCTGTTCTTTACAAGGCTGATGATGAGCTTCGCGATTTCGACAATAACAAAGGGGGCAACCGCAAGGCCGGCTACAACCAGCCAGTGTCCCATTGAGAGGGAGACCAGCTTGAAGATGGCTTTGAGCGGCGGTACAAAAAAGATGAGGAGAATCAGCGCCAGAGATCCCATCACCGCTTTGAGCATCGTGGGATTTGAGAAAAAGCCGACTTTAAAGATCGATCCCTTGCTGCGGCAGTTTATCGCCTGCGTCAGCTGCGAAATAGCCAGAACAAGGAAAGCCATCGTCGTGCCGACCTCGTGCGACTGCGGGAAAAGAGGTGAAACTTCCACAAAGCTGCCGATCATATAGCCCGCCAGCGTAAGGATGCCGATCATGATGCCCTGCAGCACAATCGCAAGCCCCATACCACCCGCGAAAATCCCCTGCCCGCGCGGGACGGGTTTTCGGCCCATCACATTGTCGTCGGTCGGCTCCACACCAAGCGCGAGCGCCGGGAACGCATCGGTTATCACATTGACAAGCAGCAGGTGAATCGCCAGCAGCGGCGACCCCCAGCCGAAAATAATGGCAAAGAACACAGTGAACACTTCGCCCAGATTCGAGCCAAGCAGGAACTGCACCGTTTTTCTGATATTGTCGTATATGCCGCGCCCAGAATGCACAGCCTCGATGATCGTCGAGAAATTGTCGTCGGTGAGCACCATGTCCGCGGCGCCCTTCGCGACATCCGTGCCCGTAATGCCCATCGCGCAGCCGATGTCGGCGGCTTTGAGCGCGGGCGCGTCGTTAACGCCGTCCCCCGTCATGGCGACAACCTCGCCTTTAGCCTGCCAGGCCTTGACAATGCGGATTTTATCCTCCGGCGTCACCCTCGCGTAGACGGCGAAGCGGTCGACATTTTCCTCAAGCTCCTCCTCTGAAAGCTGCGCCAGTTCCTGGCCGCTGATGGCCGTCTGCCCCTCCTCAAGGATTCCGAGCTGCTTGGCGATGGCTCCGGCCGTAACGACGTGATCGCCCGTGATCATCACGGTGCGGATACCGGCGCTGTGCGCTTTGGCGACGGCGTCCCTGGATTCCTCTCTGGGCGGGTCGATCATGCCGAGCAGGCCGACAAAGGTGAGATCCTTTTCCAGCGTCTCACTGGAAATCTCCTCAGGCAGCTCATCCAGCTCGCGGCAGGCTATGGCCAAAACACGCAGCGCGTTCTTACCCATGGCG
>JAITVU010000290.1 GCA_031285645.1 Oscillospiraceae bacterium
ATCATCAATGGCGTAGGGTGATGTAACCGGAAGGTTACTGGCTTTCAGGATATCGATGATTCTATCGGATGTACCCCGAATCGTGATCCCGGCCTTTTCACCGGCACGCGCGGCAATGACCATTCCCATCGCCACCGCCCTGCCGTGAGAAACCGTAAAGCCCGAGAGCTTTTCAAGGGCGTGGGCGGCCGTGTGGCCGAAGTTGAGAATTTGGCGCAGCGCCATGTCCTTTTCATCTTCTTTAACCACCTGCGCCTTGATTTGAACGCACCGGGCGATGATCGCTCCCACGTTGTCGCCGATGCCTTCCCGCTCCATCATGTCAAATAGGGCCTCATCCCATATACAGCCGTACTTAACGGCCTCCGCCGCGCCATCCGCAAACGCGTCGCCGCTCAAGGTGTCGAGGGTGTCAATATCACACAGGACCAGTTTCGGCTGCCAAAAGGACCCCACCAGATTTTTCCCCTGCGGGATATTCACAGCCGTCTTGCCGCCCACAGATGAATCGATGGCGGCGAGAAAAGTCGTCGGCAGTTGTATATAATCCATGCCGCGCTGATAAACAGAAGCCGTAAACCCGGCGAGGTCCCCGGTCACGCCGCCGCCGAGAGCGGCTAAAAGGTCGCGCCGGGTCACATAGTGGTCGCTGAGAAAAGCGGCGATCTCCATGGATGTCTCCATGTTTTTACTCTGTTCCCCGCTTTTAAAGATATAGGACAACGTCCTGACGCCCGCGTCTTCCAGGCTTTTCACGACGATATCGAGATAGAGCGGAGCGACCGTGCTGTCCGTTATGATGCAAACCGTGTCACAGCGCTTTTTAATATCGTGTACCCTGTGTCCCGTATCCTTTAATAAACCGTTTCCAATCACAACGTCATAAGGAGCTGCCGTTTGAACCCGTATGGTTTTCATCATGTCCCACCTTTGCTTTGCTTAGATTACGCTATTCCGCAGTGACAGCTTCGTCCGCCGAGAGGGATTTGCCCATGACGCCGAGCAGGGCGCGCAGATCCCCCATCAGGGCCTCAAATTCCTCGGGGCGCAGGGATTGGGCGCCATCACAAAGGGCGTTTTGGGGATCGTTGTGCACTTCAATGATCAAGCCGTCGGCGCCGACCGCGACAGCGGCCCTGCTCAGCGCCGGTACCATCCAGGCCATCCCCGCCGCGTGGCTGGGGTCAATAATGACGGGGAGGTGCGAGCGCGATTTAAGGAACGGAATCGCGGATATGTCGAGCGTGTTGCGTATCGCGGTTTCAAAGGTGCGGATGCCGCGTTCACAGAGAATAACATCCCTGTTGCCGCCGGCCATGATGTACTCCGCGCTCATCAGCAGCTCCTCAAGCGTGTTGGCGAGGCCCCTTTTGAGCAGGATCGGCTTGCGCAGATGTCCAAGTTCTTTGAGCAGTTCAAAATTCTGCATATTGCGGGCGCCGACCTGGATAATGTCGACCTCCTCAAAAAGCGGCAGATGCTCCACACTCATAATCTCGGTCACGATGGGTAATCCGGTCTGATTTTTGGCCTCGACCAAAAGCTCGATCCCCTCGGCGCGCATGCCCTGGAACGCGTAGGGCGATGTGCGGGGTTTGAACGCGCCGCCGCGCAGAAACGTCGCCCCGGACTCTTTCACATGCGCGGCGATACCGCCGATCTGCTCACGCGACTCGACCGAACAGGGCCCCGCGATGACATGGAAAAAGCCCTCCCCGATTTGACGTTCGCCAAGCTGTATAATCGTGTCTTCGGGGTGCATTTTCCTGTTGGCGTTTTTGTAGGGCTCCTGAATACGGCGCACATCATCCACAATGGAGATTGAGCGCAGCAGGTCAAAGTCTATTTTAGTTGTATCACCGATGAGGCCGACAATAGTGAGTTCTTTACCCACCACAACATTTGTTTCAACACCCATATCCCTGACCCAGCCGAGAAACGTATTGACCTGTTCCTTTTTGGCGTCCGGTTTAATAATAACAACCATTTAAATCCCTCCTAAAATTACGGGCATTCCGCACATCGTGATCAGGCCCGATTACCGCTTCCGCGGCAAAACAAAAAGCCGGCGCTTTATCCAAAAGCGCCGGCAATTTATACCAGTTGTTCCGTTAAGGATTCATCGCTTCAGGCACTCTTATTCGATTGTCCACGCCAAAAAAGCCTGTGCTAAAAAAGTAGCCCAAGCTAAAGAAATAAAAGAAGCTATTGAATTGTATGGTGTGTTTGTCCATTTAATCCAACATCCTTACAGAAATAATATGTATCACTATACAGCTATTTTAATATTTTGTCAATAAAAAAATCATCCCGGCATTTATCGCAGCGCGCCGTATCCCATCTTTTGATAGAGCGCCGCAATGGCGCGCAATACAAAATAGAGCACGATGGCATTAATCGGCAGCATAACCATATTAAGCGGCAAACGCTTGAAAAAGAGCCCCGTAAAAGTGCCGAATCCCATCATTTCCTCCCACCTCGTCGTCAGCAGAAGGTTGATGACACAGGTATTGAAGACC
>JAITVU010000304.1 GCA_031285645.1 Oscillospiraceae bacterium
TTATCCATATCCGGGCGGGTCCGGGAGGTGGCCCCTCCCGGCGTCCTTTGCTTCCTTTGTGACGAGACAAAGGAAGTGCCCGTCGCGGCATCAGCGACAAGCCTTGCTGTGCAGCAGCGCCCCGCCCGTCGCGGCATCAGCGACATGCCCCGCCTTACAAAAAGGGCCTTAAATAACTCTCCCCGAGGCAAGTCTACAGGGTATCAAAATCAGGATACCGCCCTGCGAGGCGAAAGGGAAATGGACGCGCTGCACAGCAGCACCCTGTAAAAGGACAAAAAAACATCGAGCGCTGTAAATACAAAAAATTTACAGCGCTCGACAAAAAACCAATGGGGATAGAGGGGCTCGAACCCACGACCTCACGGATGTGAACCGTGCACTCTGACCAGCTGAGCTATATCCCCATATGCACTTACCTCGGACAAGTATCGTTATTTATTATACTTTATTTCTCCGACATTTGCAATATCTTTTTCTATTTACTATTCTTGCCGCGAATCTACAGTAAGAAGATATAGCGGATAAATCTTGTCACACAGCCACCGCTCTGATCAGGGCAGCCTTAACGGGTATGCCCGTTAAGGCTGTTTAAACGCAGGCCTCGTTCTAAAAGCTTCGCATCAGATAATCTCTTTGAGTTTCGTATTCCTGCTCCGTAATAAGCCCCTGGTCCCTTTTTATCTGAAGCTGCGTCATGCGCTCGCTCATATTCGAAATATTTGCACTGGAACCCAAGTAAGCGCGGCGCTGCACAATAGCATAGTTCCGGTCAGGAAAAAGACGATCGAAAATATCCCTCGCGCCGTCCAGAAAAACCGTTCTGTAGCGCCGCCCAGCCTTGTCCCTGTAGTAAACGGCGGTATACCCGCCCTCGTCATGCACAGCGTAATAATCGAGATAGTGAACCGGAATAGCCCACCCGAAAATAAGCTTTCGCTCCTTGCCGGTGGTAACAGGCATATAAGCCGGATCAACGAGATACAGCGCGATGCTCTCCCATGTCGGAAAAAAATACAGCACGTCACCGCTGCACCAAAAATAGTGATCAAGCACACAATGCTCAAGAGAGAAAACACAGGAACACTTTTGTACGACCGGCGCGTTCTCCGGCATCGACATACGCAAAAACATTTCTCTGTATTTATTGCGGTAATGCTGCAAATCCGAATTCCTTTTGCTAATATAGGCGTCGGATTCCTCATTCGGCTCATCTGAGCTTTCGTCGGTTACCGCCCCGTGCAAGGCCGCACTTTTCCCGGACTTTTTTTTATAGGCCATGTGTATCACCAGTAAAAATGCCGATATAACCAGCGCCGCCACCAGTATCCATACAGCTGTCAAAACACGGTCATTCCTTTCGAACACACCCGGTATCCATAACGGGCGCGCACTATACTCAGCGAACTTCAAAAACGGTCCGTTTATGAAACATTCGCGTTCACGCGCGAATGGAACCGCAAAGCGGCCTTCGCACCGTACATAGTTGAACACGTACGCCTCCGGCGTGTCGTCAGGCGTATGCCTGACGTTCATTCACTATATATGGAAAAATAATCATATCAATAACATCTATTGTAATATATTTATGCGTGATTGACAAGATAATGGAGAATTGTTACACTAAACGCAGGCGCAAAATGAACATGTTTCGCCTTATTTTTGCTATTTTTAATATCATTAAATTATAAGACCAGGTGTTAACATGAAAATATGGACATGTGCGTTGGCTATGTGTTGCCTGCTCACGCTCGCCGGTTGCACTCCAAGCGACATAGATTTTCAGAAGAGCATGGAAGAGCGCAATAACCATGATGTCGCCGGCGCGTTCATCTCCTTTATGGTGGATGAGAACTACAGGGATGCGCTGCAGATCTGTGATAAAAACCTCGTCCGTCAGGCCCAGACAATAAAGGCTATGGACAACCGATGGCACAGCGCCTTTTTGGATGCGGGCGGCGTTTTCCCGGACGAACCGCCCATTGTATCGGGACCCGTACCGTATATGGGTGAAATGGAGGCCATGGGCTTTCTACTCGCCTATGATCAGGAGCAATTCCTGGCCGGGATTGAACTGCGCAATCAAAAGGTATTCGATTACAAAATCACCCTTTACAGTGAGCAGGCCAAGGCCTTCATTGAATCGGTCTCGATGGAGAAATTTGAGAACGCGGCCGCGTTTTCCTTAATATCCGCCACCGACATTGCCCAGGCATGGCAATCGATGGTATCTCAAAAGGGCGCGTATCAGTCCCTTTCCGTCCCGTGGGCCGTCGAATCGGGGGAATCATCGATATATGGCTATATAGCGAGCTTTGAACGCGGCGACTACAAAATCACCCTGACCACGGATGCGGACGGGGTGGTCACCGGATTTGAAACGGAAACAGCTGAACCGGCTCTATAAAATAATCCCACGCAAAACCGAAGGCTAAAAACCTTCGGTTTTGTAAAAGAAAGATGTTTATTACTGAACAGCCAGCACCCGGCGCATCATCGCGGCGATATTCCCGGATGTCAACACCGTTTCATATTTTGCGCCGGTGCGGTGGCATAAATCGCGCACAAACCCGGCGCCGAAATCATGGATCATCACGGCCTGCGTTAACGTTTCAATCATATCGTTATCCGGCTCACGCCCCAAAAATGCCCGTATCAATATAGGATCGCAGCGGAATAACTCTAAAATAAGCGGTGGCCATTCGTAAGATGCGGGCGCGATGTGGCTGTCGCCAAAATCTATGACGCGTATGCCGCCGTCCTCTGTAATCAATACGTTTTCTCCCGTCAGATCGCCGTGGACATAAACGAACGAATCCGAAGACAGGGCAGACGCCTTCTCCATCACTTCCGACTTGAGCGCCGGAGGGAAAACGTCCCACCGCGTGTTGACACGCGCATTCTCAGCGACATTATCCGCAATCCCGGTTCCTTTATATGGAACATTAAGCTTATCGGTCAGCGCCCTGATAGCGGCGGCAAAGGCTTGTTTTTCACCGCCAGGCAAGGCGTGGATTTTATCCCCGGCTTCGATCCCCTCAATATGCTCCATGACGAGATACGGGAAATCATATCGATCATTTATTACGCCGTGACAGATGATTTTGGGCGCCGCCACCCCGACGTCAAGCGCGTGCCGTATACCGCTAAGCTCCGCCGTGTCGGGTATAATGCCGCTTTGAGCCGGTGCAAAAATCTTGACGACATAGGCTCCCGCGAGAAAAACGGCGTTAGTGCCCGGCGTGAGATTGCTTATTGTCTCATACGTCAGGCCATGACGGACAAAAATATCGGCGATCAGGGGCTCAAACGCCTCTATGCACTGGAAAACGCGGCCCCATGACGCCCAACCGTCAATTTCACGCTTAAAAAGACAGCGTTTCATGCGGATGACCTCGCGGATACAATCAGCAGCAGTTCCCTGAGTATTTTACAGGCCGTGGCGGTCGATGCGCCGCTTAAATCATATTGGGGCGACAGCTCGTTTACATCAAAGCCCACGATATCAAGCCCTTCCAGCGCCTGAACGGCGGACAGAAGTTCCTTAAAAGTCACGCCGCCCGCCTCGGGTGTGCCGGTGCCGGGAAAAATGGACGGATCGAGCACGTCAAGGTCAAGCGTAAAATACACGGGGCGCCCTTTGAGCGCCTTGACAGTACTGCCAAGACCTTCAAAGTCGAACCGGCGCGTGCTCACATGACGCGCACCCCAATCGAATTCCGACCGCTCACCGGACCGGATGCCGAACTGGTGTATGCGTCCGTCCCCGACCAGTTCCCAGCAGCGCCGCATCACAGTGGCGTGGGAGAGTTTTTCGCCGATGTAGTCATCGCGCAAATCGGCGTGCGCGTCAAAATGGATGATGTGTAAATCGCTGTATTTCGCCGCGGCGGCGCGGACCGCGCCGAGTGTGACAAGATGTTCGCCCCCGATCATGCAAGGTATTTTCCCGTCACCGAGGATTGTCGCGGCGGCGGATTCGATTGCGTCGAGCACTCTGGCGCTGTTGCCGAACGGAAAATCCAAGTCGCCTGCGTCAAAGGCCGCGATATCCTCGAGATCGCGGTTCAGGTAGGGGCTGAATGTCTCGAGTCCGAAGGACTCGGCCCGCATGGCCGCGCTCGCAAAGCGCGTTCCAGGGCGGAACGACGTGGTGCCGTCGAAGGGCGCGCCGAACAAAACAATGCCGGCCTGTCCATAGCCGCTGTCGCAGCCTATAAATGTGTGGATGTTTTTTTCTTTTCCAAGCATAGAAACTCCTTAACCATATAAAATTGACAAAAGAGAGGATATATCATGGATTTAGCCAGAATGGGCACCAGGGTGCTTGTCAAAAACTTTCAAGCCTGTTTTGATTTCTACACGAAGAAGCTGGGGCTGGAGGTGTATTTCGGCGCGCGCCAGGGGCCCTTTGCGGCGTTTCGCGCGCCTGACGATGACGAGCCTTGTTTCTCCATTTTTCTTAATAAAAACATGTCATTATACAAAGGGTATAAACCATTCGACGGCAGCGGCCATCCGGACCAGGCTGTTTATGTGATTCCGACCGATAACCTTGACAGAGATTACAAGGCACTCAAAAGCAAAGGAGTCGAGTTCATGGGCACACCGCAGCATGTGGACGACTGGTTCATGACCTGTGTTTATTTTCGCGATCCGGATGGGAATTTGTTTGAGCTGTGTGAGGATGATCCTGAATGATAATATTTTGACAAATTAAAAGGATCATGTCAAGAGGGCTGAGGCGGACTCTTGCCTGTCATTTTGTGTATAGTTAAGGGCCTATGACCCTTTTAATTTGAGGCCTTTTGCAAAGGCGAGGCTTGTCGCTGATGCCGCGACGGGCACTTCCTTTGTCTCGTCACAAAGGAAGCAAAGGACGCCGGGAGGGGCCACCTCCCGGACCC
>JAITVU010000310.1 GCA_031285645.1 Oscillospiraceae bacterium
GTTTCCGTTAACATCTGGGCTGCTTAGTCAAATGTCCTTTGGAGGAGCCGTATGCCTTAATTGGGCACGTACGGTTCTGTGAGGGGTGTCCGGCGGTGACGCCGGCGCCTACTCGACCGATTGTCTCCGTGAAAGACATGGAAATGATAAATTTTTGTGATTTTGAACTTTTATTTGTTCGCGCTGGATTCTTGGGCCTCCGTGAAATTTCTGTTGACAAGCACCTTCGATTTTGTTACTCTCAAAAAGCACAATTAAATACTGTCGAAGTGTTCCGGCGGCCTGTTTTTTCATCGGGAAAAACGTTGAAAGGAGGGTGTCGTTCGGATTAGCAGGGAACGCGGATTACGCTTCAAAAGCGTTTAGCCGCACGGTACCGCCACTGTAGGCGCGTATCCGTTGTTTGTTGGCGAAAGCCAGCCACTGTACTTGTACAGGAAGGCAAAACGGCGGATCGTGGGATAGGCCACAAGCGCGAGAGTCAGGAGACCGGCTTCGACATTTTGCCTAACCTGCGCGTACAGGGTTGGGGTGTTTCGTGGAGAATCGGTCACGGAGATGCGCTATGCGTCTCCGTTTTTTGTTGTCTTAATCCGATGAGTCAACACGAGCCGATGCCGACACAAAACTTTGCCGGCGCAAATACATGGTTATCTGGAGGAGATGTTGCGCATGAAAGTCACAAAGGTTTTATCATTGTTTCTATCGGTGATGCTTCTCGGTTCGTTGTTCGCCGGATGCACAAACGACGGCATCGGCACAAGCACTGAACCAAGCGCGTCCGTTCAACCAAGTTCGACCGCGCCCACCAGCTCAGACGTTGATGCGGGCTATGAGGAAGGCACTTCCAGTACGGATGATATCGTCAACACCACTGCGGCGGAAAAGGTTTTGCTGGTGGTTAGTTTCGGGACAAGCTTCAACCAAAGCCGCCACTTGACGATTGGCGGAATCGAAACCGCGTTGAAAGATGCCTACCCCGACTATCAGGTTCGCCGGGCATTCACGGCTCAAATCATCATAGACAAGCTCGCGGAGCGCGAAAAACTGAACATCGACAATATCGAACAAGCGATGGAAAGGCTTGTGCTGGATAATGTTAAGGAGGTCGTTGTCCAGCCCACCACCATCATGAGCGGCTATGAATACGATGACGTGATCGCGGCGGTCACGCCGTATGCCGGGAAGTTTGAAAGCCTTAAAATCGGTGCGCCTCTGCTCACCAGCGACGCCGACTACGACGCTGTTGCCGATATAATGGTGACGGAGCTTGCGAAGTTTGAGACGGACGATACAACAGTCCTCTTGATGGGTCACGGTACACATCACGAAGCCAACGCTACATATCCGCGGTTTGAGGAAACCCTTAAAAGCAAAGGGCACGATGATATTCTTGTCGGCACTGTAGAGGGCGGAGTTCTCATTGAGGATTTGCAGGCGCTTCTTAAGGACAAAGGGACTACGAAGGTTGTTATGCGGCCTCTGATGATCGTCGCCGGTGATCACGCCAATAACGATATGGCGGGCGACGAAGAAGATTCCTGGAAAACCATTCTCACGAATGACGGTTATACCGTGGAAACTGTCCTTGAGGGTCTGGGGCAGCTTCAGGGCATACAAGATATTTTCGTAAGGCATGTCCAGGACGCAATCGACTCAGCCGAAATCAGTGTAACACCAGCGGCGGCGACTGCCGCCGCTGGTGTTACTGCCGACAGGGTTCAAAACGGCACCTATTCAATAGAGGTAGACTCCAGCGCCTCTATGTTTAAGATCATTGATTGTCAGCTAACCGTTGAAGATGGCAATATGTCGGCTGTTATGACTTTGAGCGGGCAGGGCTTTGGAAAAATCTATATGGGTACAGGTGAACAGGCACTTGCCGACACTGAAAATCACCATGATTTCACTTTAACCGGCGAAACGCACTCCTTCGCTGTTCCTGTTTCCGCGCTGGACATAGAACTGGATTGCGCAGGATTCAGCATCCGAAGAGAACAATGGTACGACCATACGGTTGTATTCAAATCCGTGAACATTCCCGCTGACGCTTTTATACCCCGTCAGATAGACGTTGTTCTAACGGGCGGAACCGGCAGGGCTGGAATAGAGTCCCCCGCAAAGCTGCGCTACAAAGATGGCGTTGATTACGCCGAAATTATTTGGAGCAGCCCGAATTACTCGTATATGCTGGTAGACGGCACAAAATATCTGCCGGTAAATACCGGTGGGAATTCCACATTTGAAATTCCGGTCACGCTGGATACCGATATGAGTATTATCGCCTGTACGACCGCCATGAGCGCCCCGCAAGAAATCGAATACACGCTGCGCTTTGATTCATCGTCTATCCGGTAAGTACGATGAAAAAGATGTTGTTTTTGCTGATTTTCATTTTGCTGGCTGGATGTACGCCGCAACCACAGAATCAAAATTTCGCAGATTTGCAAATCACTGGCAGTATGGAACTCCACTATGCGGAAGAGTTTGAGGTGGACTATCTTTCGGACGGCTGCTCTCTGGTTTCAATTCAAGAGGTCGGACGTTATTTGGTCGTGCCGGAAGGGCAGGATCCGCCTGAGAATATTGACGGAGACATCACCGTATTACGCCAGCCGGTGGAGAATATCTACCTTGCCGCGACCTCGGCTATGTGTCTGTTCGATGGGCTGGATGCGCTGGGGAATATATCTATGTCTGGTACGAAAGCCGAAGGCTGGTATATTGAAAACGCGCGGGCGGCTATGGAGAGCGGCGAAATTGTCTACGCCGGGAAGTACGGCGCGCCGGATTACGAACTCATTCTGTCAAGAGACTGCGGACTGGCGATTGAGTCCACTATGATAGACCACGCGCCGGAGGTCAAAGAAAAATTGAAGATCTGGGCGTACCAGTTTTAGTTGAGCGCTCCAGCTATGAGCCGCACCCATTGGGACGAACCGAATGGCTCAGACTGTATGGCCTGCTTGTAGGCAAAGACGAACTAGCCTCAGATTTATTTGATGAGCAGATCACATATCTTGATAGTGTTTCTGCGGAAGCCACCGGTAAATCTGTCGCGTTTTTCTACATCAGTTCAGCGGGTAACGCGGTAGTACGCAAGAACGGCGACTATGTTACTAAGATGATTGAACTTGCGGGCGGGGAGTACGCGTTTGCGGATTTAGGCGGCGATGATACCGCTACCGGCTCGGTTAACCTTGAGATGGAACAGTTTTACTCCGAGGCCAAAGACGCGGATTTTATCATCTACAACAGTTCTATTGACGGTGAGGTTCGCACGATTGATGAACTGTTGGGGAAAAGCCATTTGCTTGCCGATTTTAAGGCTGTGCAAAATGGAAACGTTTGGTGTACAGGTAAAAATCTTTTTCAGGAAACAACCGAGTTTGGCTTGCTGATTTCGGATATGAACCAGATTTTCGCTGAAAACCTGGACACCACGGCTGCTCTCAACTTTTTGTATAGATTGCGGTGACGTGTTTGACAGCAAACGAAACGCCAAAGATTTATGATAACAGACACATGCGTTATCGGGTAGTAACTGGTGTGCTGTTGTTGTTATTCGCTGTGCTGATTCTATTGAATATCGGCATCGGCAGTGTGAAAATATCTGTCAGCGGTATCGTGTCCTCTGTTTTGGGCGAAGGTTTCGGCACAAACGAGTACGATATTATCTGGAAAGTACGACTGCCTCGCGTTGCCGCGGGGGTTATATTGGGCGGGGCGCTGGCTCTGTCCGGCTTTTTGCTTCAGGCATTTTTTAACAATCCCATAGCGGGGCCTTTTACATTAGGGATATCTTCCGGCGCAAAGCTGGTTGTGGCGCTGGTGATGGTTTTCGTATTGGGCGGGCGTTCCTCAAGTTCAGTTATGCTGATTGCTTCGGCGTTCATCGGCGCGATGTTATCTATGGATTTTGTGCTGCGGATCGCGCGTAAGGTCAGGCGCGCGTCGGTACTGATTATCAGCGGCGTTATGATCGGCTATTTATGTTCTGCCGTTACTGATTTTGTGGTCACATTCGCCAGCGACGATGGTATTGTCAATCTTCACAGCTGGTCGCGCGGCAGCTTTTCGGGGATGTCGTGGGACAACGTATGGGTGATGACTGCCGTTGTGTTTTGCGCATCCGTATCCGCATTCCTGCTATCTAAGCAAATTGGCGCGTATCAGCTTGGCGAAAGCTACGCGCAGAGTGTTGGCGTGAATATCAAAATGTTTCGGATGCTGCTTGTGCTATTAGCAAGCATCCTTTGTGCCTGTGTGACGGCGTTCGCCGGGCCGGTATCTTTTGTTGGCGTCGCCGTGCCGCATCTTGTCAAGGCTTTCGCAAAAACATCCAAGCCGCTATTGATTATCCCGCTGTGTTTTCTTGGCGGCGCCGTATTCTGTTTGGGATGTGACCTGATTGCCCGCACAGTTTACGTGCCCATTGAGATGAGCATTAGTTCCGTGAGCTCAATTTTTGGCGCGCCCATCGTCATTTACATGATGGCCAGGAAGGTGGCGCGTGATTGATGCCTGATACGGAGTATTTTTTTCATGCCGAACAGCTTACCGTGGGCTACAATGGGGCAGTCGTTGTCAAAGACGTAGAAGCTTCCGTTAGAAAAGGCCAGATACTTACCTTGATCGGGCCGAACGGCTCTGGCAAATCAACCATTCTCAAAAGCATCGCAAAACAGATCAAACCGATTAGCGGAGCCGTTTATATTGGCGGCCATTCAATCGGGAACGTTAGTCACCGCGAATTTTCCCGTCAGACAGCGATAGTGCTTACCGCGCGTCCCAGGCCGGAACTGATGACTTGTGGGGATGTAGTGGCTGTCGGACGCTACCCTTATACAGGGATGCTCGGGATTTTGCCGGAAAGAGACAAGGAAAAGGTTGACGAGGCGCTGCGATTGGTGGGCGCGTCCGATTTGAAAGACCGAGGGTTTGCGGAGATTAGCGACGGACAGCTTCAAAGGGTCATGCTGGCAAGGGCTATTTGTCAGGAGCCGGAAATCATCATATTGGATGAACCCACATCGTTTTTGGATATACGCTATGCCGTTGAGATTCTGGACATCCTGCGGAGCATGGCGACTGAACGCGGCGTTACGGTCGTTATGTCGCTTCATGAACTGAACTATGCCAAGCGGGTGTCCGACCTTGTGATGGGCGTGAAAGACGGACAGATGTTATTTCTTGATACGCCGGATCGGATTTTCACGGAAGAAATGATCAGCCGGCTGTATGATTTGCCGGATGGGGCATACAGGCAATTGTTCGGAGGGCTGTGATATGCACGCTCGTTTAGTAGGAGGAAAATTGTTGCGCCGGGGGTATACGACCGGAAGCTGTGCGGCTGCGGCGGCGAAAGCGGCTGCCATCATGCTGCTGACGCAATCCGTTTGTCCCACAGCTACCATAACTACGCCTAGCGGTACTGTCCTGACAGTGGATGTATTGGATCTTGCTTTCACGCCGGAGTATGCCTCTTGCGCCATACAGAAAGACAGCGGCGACGACCCTGATGTAACCAATGGTTGCCTTGTGTACGCTAATGTATCGCGCATAACTGACGGGATTGAAATAAACGGCGGCGACGGAATCGGAAGAGTTACGAAGCCCGGACTTGACCAACCTGTTGGCTCTCACGCAATCAATACCGTTCCGCGCCGGGTCATAAGGGAAGAATGTAAGTCTGTTTGCAGGGACTACGGATATACGGGCGGTTTATCTGTTGTGCTTTCTATTCCGTCAGGGGAAGAACTGGCCAAGCGGACTTTTAATCCACGAATGGGAATAGAAGGAGGGCTATCCATCCTCGGAACCACAGGCATTGTGGAACCGATGAGCGAAGCCGCCATTGTAGAAACTATCCGGGCGGAGCTTAATCTATTGTACGAGGCCGAATACCGTGATGTCCTGATAGCCATCGGTAACTACGGGGAAGCCTTTGCAAAGGACGTGTTGC
>JAITVU010000314.1 GCA_031285645.1 Oscillospiraceae bacterium
TCTGGATATGTGCGGCATTATTGCTGTTCTGGTGGAAAATTATTTCCTACAGTCGTTTTCGCCTTTATCTGAATCGGACAAGCAGCCTGATTGACGATGAACCGACACTGGCCTTATTCCGGCGGCAGCTTCAGGCCTTCGGCATAAAAAAGCCAATCGCGCTCTACGGGAATTCCCTTGTTTCCGCTCCTGTTTTAGTGGGGCTGCAACGGACAGCGGTGGTATTGCCCAATATTAAATGGGTGCAGTCGGAGCTTGACTTTGTTCTGCGCCACGAGTTGACACACCACCGGCACCGGGATTTGTGGATCAAGTGGTTCGGCACGATTGTGTGCGCGCTGCATTGGTTCAATCCCTGCGTTTGGCTTTTGATGAGGGAACTCAACCGATGGATGGAGTTTTCCTGCGACGCCGCTGTCGTCCGGACTATGTCGGACAGGCAGCGCCGTGAGTACGGCATGGCTATATTATCGGTTTTAGGACGCATTCAACTTTTTCAGGGACAGGGCATCTGTGCCGCTCTTTGTGAGCAAAAGGAAAACATGAAAGAGAGGCTGACAAAAATGCTCAACACGAAGAAAACATCTAAAAAAGCCCGTACCCTTTCTATTGCGGCACTGGTTCTTTTATGCGCCGCCGGTATGCTGATGGGCGCCGCGGCTTATAGCCCGGCCGAACCGGACTTGCAGCCGTTACCGCAGAACAATGCGGAGCCTTTAACAAAGGATCCGGTAGAGGGCGATATCTCTGTGCCTGATACCCCGGACCTCACGAAGAACGATATGTCCGAAAGCGACGCGATGTCTTTCTTATGGCCTTTGAAGGATGTCGACTATATCAGTGCGGGTCTGGACGGTTATCCGGGCCATACCGGCATCGATATTCCCCGGCCCAAAGGCACCGAGATTTACGCCTCCGCGGCGGGAATCGTTACACTGGCGAAAGAGCAGTACACCGGCTATGGCAACTATATTGTGATTGACCACGCGAATGGTTATCAAACGCTATACGCCCAGTGTGATGAACTGCTTGTGGCGCTTGGCGATGAAGTGACTGCCGGGCAAATCATCGCCAAGGTGGGACGCAGCGGCTCGGCCACCGGGTACCACCTGCATTTTGAAATTCGCTGTGACGGTGACATTTTAGATCCGGAAGACTATATGACACCGGATAACGAATAAGCAGTAAAGGCGAGGAGAAAACTCCTCGCCTTTACTGCTTATTCAGACTATTATATTGGATATTCTGAAACCTGATCGATACACTGTTAATCTGTTACACAAGTATGCGTGCGCTTTCATCCGCAATTCAAGAGAAACAACAGGACGGCTGATCAGCCGTCCTGCCGGACATCCTTTATCATACTAAATCACAAAGTGTTTTTGATCTGTTACTCGACGCTGAACAATGACTGATCAGTCGGCCGTCTCCTCTTCCTCCTGGTCTTCGGCGTTGCGGTTGGGCCGCACTTCCTCCAGAATAAGATCGCTGTACCACGCAATCGCCTCTATATAAGCGTCATAAATATCATTGGCCGTCAAATCAAACAGAATAAGTTCCCGCGACACAGCCGCCCAATCGGCCATCTCATAGTATTCAATGAAGCGCATAACAGGGGCAAAGCGCCCTTCCTTGCTGATGAGGGCCTGGCCGATATCGTCCGACACCTGCACAAGCTTAAGCGCATCCTCCATGCTCATTTCGAGAATAATGTCGAGCACCGAGAAAAGCCCCATCAGAAACAGGCCCTGAGAGTCCCGTTCCAGCTTGAATTTCGGCGCCAGGTTTTCGGCAAACTTCGCGCGAACGAGCGACAGGCGTGTAATCTCGTTCGGCTTATCCGCGCCGAGCGAACGGGAAACGGATGTCGTCACCCATTTGCGCACCTCGTTTTGACCCAGGATCGTCACGGCGTGATTGATGGTGTTGATTTTTTGCCGAAGCCCTAAAAACGGCGAGTTCACCATGCGCATCAGGGAGAGGGATAGCGCCGTATCCCTCTGCACAATATCGGACACGACATCAAACTCAAAGTTTTCGTCCCGCACGATATTCAAAAGCCTGATCAAATTCGCCTTAAGCGGCGACACCTCGGTTTGGCCGCGTGTAAGCGGCACACGGTAGAAGTGCCCTTCGAAAAGCGACACATACGTCTTTTTAAGGCGCTCGTATTCCTGCGCGGTGTCTACATGCGCCGCGACGACGCGCAAGTTGCGGTGGCTGCGGTTAAGCAGCTTCAAACAGTCGTCCATCTGATACTGGTTGAGTTCCCTGGTATCCAGGAAAATAAAATCCCCCAGCGCCAGGACAGGCGCCATACGGGCCATATCCTTATCCTTGACATCCCGGAACGCAAACCGGAATCCCAAATCCCTGAGGCGCTGCATGTTGCTGATATAGGGCTCTTCAGGCTTCACATCGTTTCCGACAAGAAAAACAATTTTGTCCGGCGGCTGTTTGCACTGGGTGCCAAGATTACCGCCCAGAATCGCTATGCCGCTGACGGGCACAAAAACCGGCTGATCCACTGTAAAGGCGTCAATACCGACCAGATTGAGCGTTTCCAGCGGCGGGGACAGCGTCGCGCCGTCAAAAACCGCTGTTGTCTGCAGGGCGCTGTTGTAGTCGTTGCCTCTCTGGTATCTGAAAAAATAGGCTTCTACCGCCATATCCTTGTCAAACAACGGAACAGGGATTATTAATAACTCCATAGCCCATCCTCGCTTCATTTTTTACTTATTTCAGCATCAAAGGGTCGGAAAACCGTTTAATACTGCCCGGTAAACGCCACTGCGCATATATGACAGGATATGCCGCACAAACGAATCATGTCTCTAAAAAAACAAAGACGCCTGTCGAAACAGGTCAAATACGCCGTCCCCCCAGACAGGTAAAAAACACATTTTCATTATAATACTCTTTACACGCTTTGTCCACACGCTAATTTCGATCATAAAATCCCCCGGACACGCACAAAACTATTTCGAAGCCATATACTGTTTTGAGGTGACGCTTTTATGTATACATTGCTGATTGCTCTGGCGCTGTGCAACCTGCTCTATTTTATTCTCCATCTCTCCCCCAACAGTTCTTTCCCCAAACCCCTTTCCCCGAAAGAGGAACGCAAATGCCTGGAAAGAATTCGCGAAGGTGATGAGGAAGCCAAGAACACGCTCATTGAACACAATTTGCGTCTTGTGGCCCACATCATAAAGCGTTATTACTCAAACATGAAAGATCAGGACGACCTGATTTCAATCGGCACCATCGGCCTGATTAAAGCCGCATCCACCTTTGACTACGACAAAGGGACTAAATTCGCGACTTATGCGTCCAGGTGTATTGAAAATCTGACTAGCCAATTTGGGAAACAATTCCTGAAACATTTGCCTGCTTATACTTTTACTTTTTGCCCCAACAGATAAACATGCACCTGTGTGCCATCCCAGATGATTTTGTCCACTAACGATGAAATAAACTCACGTTTTTCATAGATAGATCGCTGAGCAAAGGCATCTGCCATGTTTCTTAATCTTGCCTCAACTGCCGCTGTAGTAACGCATTCCAAATTTGCATTTTCTTGTTCATTTCTCCAATACAACAATTGATCGTTTAATTGCGACAACCTTTGATCAAGCTTTTCGACCTCAGCCTCTGTATAGCGGTATAATGTTATACTATTCGGCTTCTTTGCCAGAATTGCAATAAGCGACTGAATTTTATCTTCAGTTTCAAGAATTTTCTGTTGAAAAGAATCCGTCATTTGAAGCGAAGTTTTTTTCTGAGCAATCGCGGTATTTTTCAGCTTCAAGATTTGATCATATAGATCTGCGCCTACCTTACAGTTCTCTACAATAGTGCTGCTGACCACTCGATCCACCTCATTGCCATTAAGATTCTCACAACTGCATTTCTGCCCCTTACTTCTTTTTTTTAGATCGCACAGGTAGGAAAACGTCTGAGTACCTCTTGCATCTAATCCCTTGTTGCTATTGACCCTGGGTCTCATCCTAGACCCACACTGCTCACAGATCAGTAATCCACTTAGCAATGATATCGGATTATGGATACGCCTATGAGCAAGTCCATGCTTATTAGATTTCAATACCAATTGCACTTGAATCCACCTACTGCTATCGATTATACCCTTATGCCTACCAATTGAGATAATCCAGT
>JAITVU010000345.1 GCA_031285645.1 Oscillospiraceae bacterium
GTCCTTGACAATGAAGTTATCGACGATATAGCTTACAATACTCGGGTTCACAACAGCGGAAGTCGCCGCCAGAACGGTAAAAACAAGAGCGGCAACATACTTATGCCTGGACCCCTTCATGTTTTCCCAGAGCCACCAAATTTGAAACACGCAAGCACCTCCCGAAATAATCAGGGATAAACCGCCGACAGGGCGGGGAAACAGTCGCGTCTCTTGATCTCATACGGAGCTGCCGCGGAGCAGCGTGAAACGTATCCCGTAAGTCATTAGTATAGCACTTTTGAATGGACTGTCAATAAGATAAAGAACGATAAATTGACCGTTAATGCAAAAACCACAGGGTTAATTTTCTCTGTTTTTTCGAATCAAAAGTCAATACCCGATTATCCGGGCTGATGGTCCTGCAGCCATCGGTATATGTCGTAATAGACTTCTTCCCGGTTAAGCTCGTTAAGGATTTCATGCCGCGCCTTTTCGTATAAAATACACTGTACATCCATGCAGCCCGCCAGCTTGAGGCGCTCATAGGTTTGGACAACGCCTTTCCCGAAGCGGCCTATGACATCCCGTTCCCCGGATATCAGCAAAATAGGCATGTTTTTAGCTACTTTCCCGGCCCATTTTTTAGATGTGGCCGCCATTTGAAGGCTGATGAGGTCACAGAGCCCGCGGTTGGTGAAAAGCGGCTGCGTCATCAAATCATCGGTAAAAGCCGACACCACGTCTTTATCCCGGCTGAGCCAGGCCATGCTGCCGCTGTCCCCGTCAAAACGCATCAGGGTAGGGGAGACGACCATCTGATTGAGGATATGCATGCTTTGCTTGTCACCCTTTGTCCGGGCGACAACCTCTAAAAAAGCCCTCGCCGCCGGCGCCGCCGGTATGTCGCCGCCGGTGCCCATACAGATGAAACCCGCGTACAGGTTTGGTGAGCGCACAATCAAAAGGCGTCCCAAAAAGGACCCCATGCTGTGGCCGAGCAGGAACAAGGGAAGTCCGGCGTATTTTTTAGACAGAATCTTTGAGGCGCGCGCGCAGTCGGCCACAAGGCACTCGCAGCCGTCCTCGCTGCCGAAAAAACCGTAATTGCCGTCTTTTTGCGCTGTTTTGCCGTGCCCGAGCTGGTCGTGTCCGCACACGATGTACCCCTGGCGGGTGCAGAAATCGGCAAAATCGGCGTAGCGGCCCATATGCTCGCGCATACCGTGAATGATCTGGATAACGCCCCGATAGGGCGGATGCGGCGGCGTCCAGGTGTAAAAAACGATTTTATGCGTTTCGTCCGAACTGGTAAAGGCGTTCAGTGTATATTTTTGGGGCAATTTTTCCAGCTCCTATAGCCGAAAACGGCTGTTTTCCCATGGAATCAATTCCTGTTCCACAGATTTATTCCTCTTTTATATCCTCTTGAGTATATCAGTGCGCGTCATATTCCACATGAGCGATATCCGCTTCGCTGTGATTTTCTATGTAGCAGAAAACATGATCCAGAATGCTGTCGGCCTGGGCGGTGTCACCCGCCACACAAACAAAGGCGATAACGGCGGTTTTGAGTACATCCTGGTGTTCGACTTCCGCCACTGAAATATTAAAACGTTCTTTGGTTTTTGCGGTCAGGCTTTTAACAACCATTCTTTTATCTTTGAGCGACTGGGCCCACGGAATGTGCATTGAAATCTTCATTGATTTTATAATCATCAGAAAGACCCCCATTTGTACGATACTGTATTTTTATATATGAAATCGCTTTTTCAATTCTATTTTTGTCGCGTTGTCCGCAAAAATAAAAATACTGACCAGCGAGATGGCCGAATAAAAAGCGGACGCGATGGATGGCCACGCGACCGTGACAACATTAAAAGCGAGTAAAATTACGGGAATAAAGCCTAAAAGGGCAATCAGGAAAAAATACAGTATGAACCTGTTCAGGGCAATCCGCTTGACAATAATGATAATTGTGATGCTGAGCATGGCTGTGACAAGCAAAAGGGGAACGGCGTAATTGAGTGCCCAGTGATTGTTGCCCGCGAAATAGTCAATAATGATCAGGAGGGCCGAAAGACTGATGGCCTGAATCAAAATGTTGAACCCGATGCGCGTGTGCTTGCGGATAGCGGTACCGATGGTCACCCACATATAAAGAATATTGGCAATGACGATAAAAGACCACCAATAATCGACATATGTGAGAATATTAATCGTCAGGCACCCGCCGCCGACAGTAATGGAGAGAAAGAGCAGGATACGGTAAATAATATTATACTTTTCCGCCTGTTCAATCAAGTCCGGGTAGGAGAGGACTTCGGGTTCGCTGTTGTACTGGGTCAGGACGGAATAGCACAGCGGGCAGTGTTCGACCGGATTTTCTATATTCACATTGCACTGTTCACACCGTTTCAATGTCGTATCCCCCGTTGCATGTCAATGTGATATCGATCCCCTCGGCGCTTAAATGGCGCAGGAAGTATTTTTGAGCTTTGGTCTCCGCGATACAGGATGTAAAATTAATAACAAATTGATCTTCAAAGGAACTGACGCAGGCCTTGACTTTATGGGGCGCCGTGGGGTTGAGCAGGCAGTGGAAACTGTGGATATATTTGACAAAGGGTTCGGGCATCCTGATGCGGCCCATATTTGAAACCGCGCAGGTAGTAGCGGCTTCGGCCTTGTGATAAGCTGCGCGAAGAATCAGGTTTTTCAGGACAAGCGGCGTCACGCCGGTAAAGAAATTTTTCTGCACCGACATGTTATAGTTGATCCGCTTAGCCAGTTTCGCCGGATCAAGGCTGTCCGTCAGCTGATCGGACACTGAGGCCAGCACATCTTCAAAAACAGCCGGCCGGCCTTCAAAATTATAAGACACGTCCACAACGCTGAAAAAGTTCCGCGCGGTTTCTGATTTAAAGTGGCTTCTCAGGTCAACGGGTATGTTGACGCCTATGGAGCGTTGAGACAACCGGCGCGGCATCAATCCGTCATAAATCGAGCAAATCATGAGGGCGGACAGATAGGCCGTCACGGTGACCTTTTTTGATTTGGCCAGAGCGAGTATTTGCTTTGTGGGCATGGAGGCGCCGATGATCTGAACTGAATTGGAGGGGAGCGCCGTGCCGGATATCGTGTAGCACTTTTTCCTGAACGGGCTCTGCCGTTCTTTTGGGTCGTAGTGGTGCTCAAAACTGTCCTCCGCCATATGGGCGGGAGGCGCCGTTCTGTCCAGAGGAGGCAGACGGTCCGGCAGGTCATCGTGATGGGCCATGACGATGTAATTATACACGATGGTGCGCATCAGTTCCAATGCGCCTCCGCCGTCCGCGATTGCGTGAAAAACCTCAAGATTGATGCGTTTTCCGTAATAAGTGATTTCAAAGAGTAACTCCTTGACATTACTGTAAAAAATGCGCGTACAGGGACGCTC
This sequence comes from Oscillospiraceae bacterium, assembly GCA_031285645.1. Classification (GTDB taxonomy): domain Bacteria; phylum Bacillota; class Clostridia; order Oscillospirales; family Ruminococcaceae; genus WRAV01. The sequence continues at coordinate 3,419 of JAITVU010000345.1, forward strand.
GGATTCAACTTTAACCTGAGGTGTCTGGTCTGTCAGCTCCAGGTAATACCAAAAAAGGCCGCGCCGCATGATGGTTTGGAAGTACTCGAAAGAGCGCATGGCTTTGTCCGTTGCCTGCTGCAAAAGAGTCTTATCGATATTTTCATGTAATTCACATGAAATTCTAAACACATTTGTATTGCGGTCATTACTGATAGCCGGAAACAGGTTCGCGGCGTTATCGAGGCCGTACCATGTGTTACTGCGCGTGTTTTTTTTCTTATGAACCGAAGGGGTATATTGATACCCCGGGGTCTTGCCCCGGGAAGGTTCATTGTTCACATGATTTTCACGCAGTTTTCCGCTTTCACTCATAAGCTCATCTCATTCCAAGGATAATATATTTATTATAGTTGGTAAATTGCTCATATTCAACCTATAATTACTAATAGAGTTCGTGTATGATTTTCCAGCATCATTGCCAAATTATTATTCCGTTAATCATATTTTGTTCATATATTTATTATACAATAAGCGAAGGACGATATACGGTGTATATTGTGCAGCTTGTACAGGAAATTCCCCAATATGGGGGATAACGGTACATAGGAATCGACGGCGGCGCGATTCCCAAAAAGGAGGATATGGATGGACAAGACAATTACTTTTGTAACAAACCAGTATAGCTGTGACCGCATTATTTACGCGGCCAGGGAGATTGCGGACGAAACAAAAACCGAACTTATTGTCGTAGAGATATTGGATTCGGAATATGAATTGAACCCGCCCGCTGTTGATTATCTTTTCAAGGCGTCTAAAAGAAACAAGGCCACGATGAGGATGCTGTTCTGTGAGGATAAAATGAAATCAATGATGGAGGTTATTTCACAATACGACTGTAAGCATGTTGTGACCGGCATGCCGGACAGCAACCAGTCGATTCTCTACAGATTATGGAAAGAGTTCCCGGAAAAAGGTTTCTTTACAGTGGATTCGAATGGCCAGATAGTGGAAGTTGCCTCAAATATTCCTGAAACCTCCAACATTAACGCCGGATCTATGAGAATCTGCCTTGCGTGAAAAATGAGCAGTTCAGCAGTTATAGGGAGTTTATCCGCATTTGCCACAACAACGTAACATATTATAATTGAATATTAAGGGACTGTGGAAACAGTCCCTTTTTAAATCTTATTATAGAGTAAAACGATTTCAGTATAAGCTTTTCTTATAAAGTGGTTTTATATAGATATAGGATTGCGGTTTATCGGTATTGATCTAGCCGCCGGCTTTATTGCCTGTCAGAAAGAAAGGATTGACACAGGCACTTGGACCTTGTA
>JAITVU010000347.1 GCA_031285645.1 Oscillospiraceae bacterium
GGCTTCAGCATATCGGCGCGCCCGGTTTGCAGGCTTGCGGGGCGGATTGGAAAAACGCCTGTCTTGAGGCTTGCCAATTTCAGGACGCCGATATGGAAGGCGCTTATTTCGCCGATGTGCTGCTTAAGGGCTCTGATCTGAGCAACGCGGTTTTTAAAAGCTGCTCCTTCAATCGCGTGGCCTTTGAAGATTGCAAGCTGACGGGGGCAAACTTTTTCGACAGCAATTTCAATGACGTCGAGTTCACCGGATGCGTGGCTGAATACGCCATGTTCACGGCCGTGACCGCGCGTTATCTCAGCTTTAAGGAATGCAGGCTGCGCGAAATGCAGTTTAACGAAGTAACCGGCAAAGAGTATGGTTTTACCGACTGCGATCTCAAACGCGTCAATTTTCACCGCACGCCGCTGGCCGGCGTCAATTTTGTCGGGAGCGACATATCCGGCATAACCGTGTCCGCGGCTGAACTGAAAGGCGCGACGGTCGGCGTTGAGCAGGCCTGTGAACTCGCCAAGCTGTTGGGTGTCATTGTGGTTTAGCGAATGTATTGGTCGGTGACGCAGCCGGTGTCAGCGCCCTCCGCTTTCAAGCCACGCATTGTGCGCTGTTTAAAAACGACAGACCCTTTTAAGTTGCTTGACTATATAGGAGGTGAAGGGCATGAAGAATTTCTCGGCCCATATCGACACGATAGCCGACCGGCTGAAGATAAAGGATGACGTCTGTCCCGCCATTGCGTACCAGATGGCCAAACATTGCGGCGCGGATGTAAGCCGGATCGAAGAGCTGCGCGACGCGCTGGAAAAAAGCCCTGATGTGCAAAAACTTTTACAGACCGGCGCGCAGGTCATGCAAAGATTGAATTTTAACACTGTCCACGGTTCAACCAATATTCATCTTGAAAACGTTTTACCTATGCTGCTGGATCGCGGCCTGGACGTTTCTTTTAACAGCTTCGGCCATACGTTTTCCGCTTTGTGCCAAAGCTTTGATCAGCCGTTATTCGCCGATACGCACTGCTTTCGCATGCTGATTCCAATTATATTGGCGCCTCTTTTGCTGTGGGCCGGTTACAGGAACGAACGCCTTCTTGATTTTTACAAAAAGCGCCTGGTTTTGGTGAGCGATTTTTGCGCGCGCATGGATTACGATATTTATGGTCCACAAGGAGATTACGGCGGCATACCAAAGCCTTTTCAGGATCGCAAGGTCATCAATCCGGCGCTGTATCCCAATGGTGCTTTTCATTTTCCGCTTCTTCATGATTTATATGCGTATCGGGCGATGTATCCCGAGGCCGCGCCGGAGGAACGCGCTCGAATAGACGCGGTGCTCAAGTATGTTTTATCGCCGGACTATCAGGATTTCCCGAAAGGGTACGGCCTTCTCAGGGAGGGGTCCGGTCATTACTACGCGATGGGCTGGGATTGTAAGCTGCCCCGGAACAAAGGCGTCATCACGGCGCCCATCCTTCACCGGATGGAATTGCTGGCGGCTTTTCCCCCGGCGGTCCGGTCTGAGTGGTTTCAGGCACACCTGGATATGTTGATGCAATGCGCCGGTGAAGACGGCATGTTTGATTTGCCCAAAAAGGCGCTGGGAGAAAAGGAATCATACTGGATATCCGGCGGGCATATGGGGCTTGGTGAAAACCGCTGGGCTAAAGACGCGCTGCGTGCCCTGGGCTCGTTCCGGGTCTTCAGGATATTCAGCAATATAGCCCATTGCGGCGGTATGCGCTGATATACTGCGTAACGGGCAGAAGTTCCATTTTTACCTATACGCCATGGAGTCGTATGGCGGCGCGCACGCCGCCGTTACTCTGTTTGCACGCCGGCTTCAACGGCTTGCCGAGCGGCAAAGATGCCTGGACCCGTAATAATTGCGGCGGAATTATGACGGGTTAAGCAGTATATCAGGTTATGACTGAGGCCGCCGCACGAGGTGCTTGGACTCTTTGCGTACCCAACCGTGTTGGTGGGTATGCAGGTCATAACGTGTGAATACGGAGGAAAATATGGGGAATAAGAGCATTTTGTACAAAAAAACGCTGGGCTGTCTGGTTGGCGGTCTGGTCGGTGACGCGATGGGCGGCCCCACCGAGGATCATACCTACACGGAAATTGAGGAGAAGTTCGGCGAAGTAACCGATTTCAGCGGCGGCGGCACGGATGATACGCTGGTGAAAATGATTCTGTGCGACGCCATCATCACGAGCGGCGGCTATGTGACCGCCGATGAATTCGCCCAGGCTTTTCTCAGGGTCGGGAAAGAGAACAACCGCTTTTACGGACACGGGATCCTGCATAATATGTTCAGCAAACTGATGAAAAATCTTGTTTTGCCCGCCTACGCCGGCCAAGGCAATTCCCAGACCAGCCACTCCTGCATGATGATTTCCCCCATGGGCATCATCAACGCCTGCAATCCGCGACAGGCCGCCATGGAGTGTTATGAGGTCGCGGGCCTGATCCACGCCGATGTGGCGCATACGGCCCGGGACGCCGCCTGCGCGGCGGGGGCCGCCGTGGCCGAAGCCATGAAAGCGGACGCTACGGTGGAGTCGATCATCGAGGCCTCATGCGCGTACCTGCACCCGGTCAGCGCGGCGCATATGATTGAGCGCATTCAAACGGCTGTTTCCGCGGCGCGGCGGATCGGCGACTATAAAAAGTTGCGCGCCTGGTATTATGAAAACAACCTGAGCGGGGCCAGCAACGATCCGGACGAAACGGTGCCCTGCGCGCTGGCGTTTCTCTGGCTTGCACAGGGCGACCCTGAGAAAGCGGTTGTTTACGCGGCGAATTTCGGCCGTGACGCCGACACCATCGCTACAATCGCCGGTTCCATTGCGGGCGCTCTTGTGGGCATCGATGCATTTCCGGGGAAATGGCTTGACAAAATGGCGGACGCCATGCCGGAACAGGAAGCTTTGGCTGAAAACCTGGCCCGTATCGCGTGCGATAAAGTTTCCGAGCAGCAGAAACGGATTGACCAATTTTTGGAAATCTCCTGATATTCAGGCAGATGTAGCGGCGGGAATAAATAAGCGGAACAGGAAGGCGTTAATTTTCCCGCCGTATTCGGCAGAAAGTAAATAATAATGTTCCGGTTGTTTTTTGCTTTTGCTATCAGTATACTGACTGATTCAGACTGATTATAAAAACATACCGGCTGCCTTACGGGCAGCCGGTATGTTTTTATATAAGCTAAATTAAGCAATCTCCGGTTTTACTTCTTCCCGATATCAAACCCAAGGGTTTGCTCAAGCGCCTTCATACGGAAAAGCCCTTCCTTGGGTTTGCCGTCACGTGTGACAAGGCCCGATCCGGGTA
>JAITVU010000404.1 GCA_031285645.1 Oscillospiraceae bacterium
GTGGCAATCCATTGCTTGCCGCTAAGATTTTTAAGCCCCCATATCTGCGGATTCTTGGGGTTGCGGATGACTTCGCCGCAGACACGCTTATAAGCGTCGCTGCTGTCCGCGCTTTCGATATGGCAGAGATACAGCTTTTGACCGGGGAACAGCACAACCTTATACTTATCTACCGACAGGATGGACGGGCGCGGGATTTTTGCCTGACAATGGATGCAGATGGCGCTACTCTCAGCCGGGTCAAAGAAGGTTTCACCGCCACAGGGACAGACGATCAGCATATCACGAAGCTGCGTGAACGCGATTTGCCATTCCCTGTCCGTCGGCCTTTTCTGCCGCCCCGCGTCCTGCATGATTTCTTTTTCAAACGCCCTTGTGAACATATCCCGGATCATCTTGGGATATAGCTGCCAAAACCGGATGACGTTGCCGTGTACGCCGCGTACCGGGGCATTGCTGCTGTCGGCGCGGTCATAGATAAATACGGGGTTTTTGCCGAAATACCGCAGCTCCAGTTCTTCGGTCAGGCAGGGGGATGAAATTACCTGCTTCCCTTCAAGGGGATGATCGAGGAACAGGATACGAAACAGGATTACCGCGAGGGAAAAGCGGTCGGTGTGTATATCCGGCTTTCGCTGGTTGCGCACTACTTCCGGGGCCATATACCGCGCTTTGCCCGCGATGCCGAGCGCTTCGCCGTAGGGGGCGACATTGTCGTTATCGCTGATCATTACATCGCCGGTGGCGGGGTCGATAAAGAAGTTGCCGTCGTTGAGGTCTTGATAGGAAAAACCGTTGCGGTGCAGTTCATAAAACCCGTTTGTGATGTTGATGCAGGCGGTGAGCGCCGCCGAGATGGAACCAAACCGCGCCCTTGCCAGAAGAAAGTCGCCAAACTCTTTATAATTCTTTGCCCTCAGATTCATCACATAGCCGAATCTGCCGTCCACTTCTTCCGTGAGGAACAGCGGCCACAGGAACGCCGATGTGGGTTGGCCTTTCATAATGTTGTCGCCAACGTTTTTATAAAAGCGTTTGGGGTTGGCAATCGCCCCTTTGTGATACCATTTGAGGGCGTAATCCTTGACGCCGACCGTGACGCTGTATACGACGCCCTGCCCGCCCTCTCCCAGCCTGTCCTTAACCACAAGCAAATCGCCGTTCGTCAGCGGGATTTTTGTGCCGCGCTTGAAATACTCAGCCATGTCCTATCTCCCCTTATCAAATATTGACCATGCTCGGATCGGGCTCGTCCAGAGAACCGTAACAGATTGCCGCCGCCTCCCGGCAGCCGCAGTCACATTGATTAACAAGCCTGCAACTGTCACACATTTCGGGCAAACCGTATGCCCTGCCAGAAAATAAATTCCAATATTCGATATCCGCGATGATTTCGTCCTCCAAAATATGTCCGAGCCGTCTCGGTGAGTGGTTGCAGGCACGGACATATCCGCTGGGATCTATGACAAAGAATCCTCTGGCGGCGGCGCAAAGGCCGCCGACGCGCAAATATTCGTATTTATCAAGTTTATCTTCGTCCAGTACGCAAAGGGGGATTTCCGTTCCCACCGCCCCGACGCTGCCGGACGTTTCCAGCACCTTTTCAGTAACATCCACCATTTCCCGTATTTCCGCTCTCGAAAGGGAAAGCTCGTCCATATACCCAATCCCACGCCCGCCGATCAGCACCCTGTTCAGCATGATTGTATCTGCTCCGGCAAGGACGGCGTTGGCGACGGTTTCATACAGTTCGTGGATATTCCTGCGGCTTACGATAACATTTGCCGTGGTGGTAACTCCCTTGGCTTTGGCACGGCGCAGCCAATGAAGCACGGTTGCGGCGTTGTCCGAGCCGGTATGCCATTCGTATGTCGTCAGGCCGGGCAGGGATAGCTGCAAGTGTACGCCCATCTCTTTGAATAACGATAATAGCTGCTCGTTCATCAGAAGACCGTTGCTGATAACAGAGATTTTCTTGCCTTTATTGAGCGAAGTGTTTTGCCGGATATGCCGCAGCAAATCCGGGAAGCAGTCTTTCAGCAACGGTTCGCCGCCCGAAAGCCCGACGCGCTTGACGCCGATTCTTTCTAACACCGATAAAGCCCGCTTCCAGCTATCGAGGGATAATTCCTCATGTTTTTCAAAACGCAGTTCCGGCTTTGCCGTGTTCTCCCACGGGCAATAACAGAATTTGCATTGATTGTTGCAGTTGTAGGTCAGTTCCAGAATGGCCTGACCGGGGAATGCAATGCCGCTCATATTAGCGCCCCTATTCGATATACAGATAAAAGGTGACGGTTACTTCCTTTGTGCCGGGTACATAACCCACACCGGGTTGCTGCCACGGCGAAGCAACATAACCGTCATCCCATTTCACCGTGGTAAAGCTGTTCAGGTGAACCAGATAATCGTTTCCTTTTAGTGGAACTCGGATAGTTCCTTCCTCTTCGTTGAGCTCGTACGGACGCAGGGAACCGATTGCGCTGTACGGATAGCCGTATCTGCTTATTTCAATGATCCGCTCGCCGTCCTTGCTCACCGGGAAAGAGCGCCTGATGTATCGGTGCTTGCCCTCGTCCCGCGATTCCATCGTGACCTCAAGCATATACTGTTCCATTCCGCTTGTCTCCTCGCCGCCGGTATTGAATGCGTCGTTTTTTCGTGACAGAATTGTTTTCTGCTACTCCGTCATGTGGTAGCACGTTACGATACCGTCGAAATCATCATCTTTTTTATTGTTGTCTTTTTCGCCATCATCTTTCTGGTCATCGTCGCCATTATCCTGATCATCCGAAACATCAGGGAGATCAATATCTTCCGGCTCGTCTAAATCGCGAGGGCCTGTCAGATAACACATAACCTCTTGATCCAGTATAGAGCGTTTCCCGCCGCGATTGGGTTTGAAGTCGGGTATAGGCGGCCCAGTCAGGTAGCAGCTTGCCGAGCCAAGAAGCGTATTTTTCAGTAGGTTTTTTACAGGGCCGATAACCGGGGTTTTTTGCTGTTTCAACAGCTTTTCGAGTTCGGCTTTATCGGTGATGATTCCGTCTTTGTCTTTATTACCATTATCGTTTGACATTGTGTTTTTCACCCCCATAAGCAAAGGCCGTTTTAGAGGTTGTCGCAACCTGCTACCACAAATCGTCGTCATCAATGGGGTTCACAGGCACAATATGGTAACACGATATTGTGCCTGTGTAATCACCATCTTTATTATCAGCTTTATCACCATTGCCTTTATCCTGATTATCCGAAACATCAGGATTGAGGGGCTTTTGCAGTCGCAACAACTTTTCAAGCTCGGCTTTATCGGTGATGATTCCGTCTTTGCCTTTATTATCACTGCTGTTTGACATTGCGATTTACCCTCCCATACCCTACACCCAGGCTTGATCTTCTTTCGCATCGTCATCGCCGTTATCGGCGCGGTAAGCGTTGTAAGCGTCCGCCGCTTCCCTGTGCCCCAAAGTCGCGGCATATTCAAGCCAGCCCAGCGCCTTAAAGTATGCCTCGCCATCTTCGCCGTCTTTGCATAAGAGCCAATAGCGGTACATCGCGTCGGTATCGCCGGATTCTGCCGCCTGTTCAAGCTGCTGGGGCGTAATTTTATCAGCCATTGTGTACTCCTTTCGTTCGCTAAACATGAAGGGCGGGGCAGCATTTCCTGTTTCAAGGCGAATTGCCGCCGCCTTATATCCCGCTTCCGCTGATCTCTTGTACCAAATTAAGGCTTGCGCTTCGTTTTGCTCAACACCCAACCCATGCTCAAAGCAATATCCCAATTTATACTGTGCGTTTTTGGCGTAGGGATTGGGGTTTCCTTCGGCGGCTTTTTTATAGTATTCAACAGCCGCACTATAATCCGGCTCTCTGCCGGAGCTGCCGAAAAAGTTGGCGTCGCCGCTCTCCAACGCGGCTTTGAACCGCCTGATATACATTGTCCCGCAAATCGGTTTACGCCGCATTTCCACACACCCTTAATCGAATTTGACGCCGGGATTTAACTCCGCTGGGGATTTCCAGTCAATCCCATAGTCCTCTTTCAAAATTGCCTTTTTAGCTTTCCAAAGCAGAAAACAAGCACCCATGCCGCTGGGCTTTCCGCCGACTCTGGCATAAATTTTTTGCTCAACCTCCGGCCAGATCGCTTTGTATTCTTCCGATTGTTCAACCGGGTCTTGTTTTATCACATCTGCACCCCTTCTTTTTGCGCCGGTTACGCGATTGGCAAAGCCCCATCCTGTATTTCAATCTGTGCTTCATATACGTCGGATATTTCTTCACCGTTCATTTCTGAAACCATAACGGTTTCAAGGCCACTCAGCATATCGCGTATGGGTTCAGATATAACAGGAAGATGGATGATTTGGCTGTCGTTTCTTACCAGCATGGCTTCGGTAAACCCGTCATAGACAAATTTGGCGGTTTCGTCGTCAGGCGATCCCTCCGGCGCATCCATGACCAACATGAGTTCGCCATCTCCGTTATCAATAAAATCGTATGAAACACGCAATATTTGTTTGCCGGTCTTTTGCGGTTCGTCAGTATCAAAGTCGGGCAACTTTTCTACTTTGCGAACAGCGACCATATATTCACGAATAACGCCCCCGTCCTCCGGCTTTGCCTGTTCGCCTTTGGGAATAAACTCGGCAAAGAGGATTTCTTCGGCGGTCAGTATGGATTTCCTTGCGTCCGCATGGACTTCATCCAACAAAATCACTTGCCCCGGACGGCGATAAAACAGGGCGTTCGCCCCGCCATCGTATTCGATATACGGACGATCCGGCTCTCCGTCACGCACCTTCACGCAAAACATCAGTTCATTTTCCGCGTTTTGCATAATATCGTAATAATTTTCTTTTAACACTTTCAGCCCCATCGAGTTTTCCCCCGTTTCATCATTTGGTTTTTGCCTTAGTATACCGCCATATCAGTCCAAACCTCGCTAAAATCTTTCTTGGCAAGGTCTTGCTTGGTGATAAAGAAGCACAGCATACCGCAGTCGCCGCCAAAATTAAAATCATAGTCCCCAACATAGGAATCCACTTCTAAAAGTAGCTGCCAGTCTTCGGGGACAGAATCTCCCAGCCCCATCTGCTCCGGGTCGCTGGGCGCGCCGAGCAAAAAACTATCCTCCAAATCGCCCTCATACGGGTCATCATCGCCTATAAACTCAATCAAAACCGGGGGCAGGGCAACCTCTTTGCCCTCGTCGTCCGTGAGGACAAAGGGTGTAAGCGCACCGGGATCGCCGTCATAATACAAAACCGCGCACTTATGGGTGTATTGATTCGCAAGGTCATAGAAAAAGTACAGCATACCGGTTTTGGGGAGCAGCCCGTCCGCGTCATGCTTAGAGACTTCGGTGCAGACAATCTGGCAGACAAAATCCAGATGGTATTCGTTGCCGTCGTCGTCTTTGACTTCCGGCCACACAAAGCTATCCCAAACGTCGGGGTTGCCGAAGAATTTACTGCCGGGCTGCCTTTTCTTGATACCGATGCGATTCATATCGTTTGCCTCCCTATATTAGAGTAGTTGCCGGTCTGTGCCGTCCGTGCGAACCTTACAGTATTTGGATTTATCGGTCAAGTAAAAAACCCAGCCGCCCGCAACGTGGATATAATTGGCTGCATCATCGCTCATTTTTATATTTTCGCTACCGTTGATACGCATCTTAAACAGATTATAGTCTAAGCTGTCATTGTACTGACCGCGTCTGTAATATATCCAACCATCCGCAACATTTAATGTTGCGGCTTTAACATCGCTGACCTTTACTCTTTCTTTTCCGTCTGTATGAAGCTTATAAATCGTGTGGTCATCGGCGACATTTACGTAATAAATCCAATTATCGCAGACATTCATGTAACTGCCGAGATCATTGCTGAGTTTTACCCGCCCTGAACCGTCTGTACGAATTTTATATATACCATTGTCGCTGTTCGCGGCGTCCGTGTAGTGATTGTAGTAAATCCAATCATATTCGACATTGGGAGTGATGACGATATCGTCATTGAGCTTTGTTATACCGCTGCCGTCCGTGCGCATTCTGAAAATCTTGTTGTGCACCGTATGGTCTTTCCAGTGGTCGCCGACAAAGAATATCCATTCGCCGATAACGGTCATACCTGTGGCTCTCACGGCGCACAGCTTTGTTCCTTCTCTGCCATCCGTGCGGATTTTATATATGCCAGTGTCGCTTTTGTACATAAATTCTTTCTTACAATAATAAACAAAATCGCCTGCTACATTGATAGAAGAAGGCTCATCAGCACATATCTTTGTTTTGCCGCCGCCGTCCATGCGGATTTTATATAAGCCCTTATCACCGTTCCAATCTTGGTAATAAATCCATCCGCCTTGACTTGCGATATAACCGCCGTTGGAAATATTGCCGGTGCTGTTGCCTCCCGTGTTTTCCACAGTTTCGTTTCGCACTTGGACAGTCTTGGGATGAATCTCTTGACGCGGCGCGGGTTTTCCCGCCGCCCCCAACGATTGATACCCCAGCGCTTCCGCAAAGTAGTTCACAATCTCACACGCAACCGTGTCGGAGATTCCGTATTCGTTTGACAGGCCGGACGCTATGTTTTGCATCACGCGCTCACGCGCCTCGTCGTCTTTGGATTTAAGTTCATACAGTTTTTGTGGTACACGCTCGTTGATAGCAAGCCGCAGCCGCTTTTTAAGCTGATCGTCCTTCTTTATGAAATCGCTGACAAGACCGGCGAGCTTATCGTCAAGCAGCTTCTTCTCGCCGTATTGTTCCACGATGATTTTCAGCACGTTTTTGGATTCCATTGCATTTTCCCCCCGCGCACAGAAGCTGTTTCTTACAGTTCCGGCGTTCTGCGGTATTCTTCCGACCGCCTATAATTTTCCAAAGCCATGCGGTGAGACTCGGGCACATTTTCTTGATATCTGTCATTCCAATATTGCGCTTTCTCGTTGTCCCTTTTTATTATCTGGTTTGAAATATAGTAAGTAATCATGCTGCGCATCGCGGTAAAATCGCCTTTTTGCGCCTTATCTAAGGTTTCTCTGAATCTTGGGTCGTTGCTGTCGGCCGAGAAATCATAATCCTTATATTTTTCCGCGAGAATCTTTGCGTCTGAGCCCATTGCTCAATCCCCCTATCCTTCTGGTGTGATGGTCTTAATAGTAGCATAAGCCGGATTCCGCCATGTCGTTTGACAAGCGACATCTGCGTCAGGTTTAGCTTTCGTCGCGTACAAACTCGCAAATATCGCTTATATCACAGTCGAGATGATTACATAACTTCAAAAGGATGGGCAATGAAACAAATTCCCGGTTCCGCAGCTTCGTCATTGTGTTAAAAGAAATATCCGTTAATTTGCGAAAATCAGTTTGGCTTATATTTCTGTCTATCAGCAACTTCCATAGTTTGTTGTAACTGACACGCCTTTCGGACATATCTCAATCAACCCTTTCTGCCAAGAAGTTTGATGACAGTATAACACACAAATTCACCGAACGCAACAGAATCATGTGGCATAGAGTGGTAAATATCAGCTTTCAGGCGAAATATTCCCCTGTTTAACGTAGCGTTCATGGACAAGCCGCAATTTACATGATATGATTATTTAAGTTTTATACCGGGGCCGTTCCAGCCTGTTTACGATTGCACCGCGTAAAATTGTCGCTTGTCAAACGACATATCAGGCTGGGCTTTATATTACCATGAGAAAGGGTGAGGAAAGATGAACGACACGCAGCGGCAGGAAATGGATTATTCCGACGATGAAATAGATCAGATTGTGTTTAGGCTGACCAGAAACGCAATAGCCGGAAAAGAATTCGCCGAAGGATTTAAGGCGGACATGAAAGAAAAAGGGCTTTGGGGTTGGGATGAAGATGGCGGGATGGCTGATGTACAGCAAAATTTACTTGCGGGAGCACGGCACGGCGACGCGAAGGTGCAGTTCAAATTAGGGCGCGCCTATTACCACGGCTTATTTGGGTTTGCGGTCAATTATGAAGAAGCCGTGTTATGGTTCACACGTTCCGCACAGCAGGGAACGATTGAGGAAGCTGGGTACTATCTCGGCAAATGCTATCTGAACGGCACGGGCGTGGAAAAAGACCGTGACAAAGCCGTTTACTGGCTCGAAAAGGCCGCCGCGACAGGGTGCGGCGACGCGGGGTTATTACTGGATGAAATCGGTGAATGAAGGAGTTGCCCCATCATGGAAAACAAATATCAAGATTTTGATTTTTCAAAGGACAGCGGCGACGCGAAATTCCGCGAGGAATTGGATAAAGCCATAACCGGCGACGCCGAAGCGCAATGTATGGTCGGGTGCGCTTATTATTACGGCTATATTTTTGATGTGGATTACGAAAAAGCGGTTTATTGGTTTGCGCAGGCTGCCGAAAACGGCAGTGCAAGCGGGCAAAGTCTGCTGGGTGAATGCTTCTATTATGGCAGGGGCACCGAAAGCGATGACACAAAAGCCCTGCAATGGTGGGAGAAATCAGCGGAACAGGGCAACGAATACGCGCAAAATGATTTGGGCAATTGCTATTATCACGGTACGGGCGTGGAGCAGGATTACAGTCAAGCCGCATATTGGTATGAAAAGGCAGCCGAAAAAGGCTACGCAGGGGCGCAATATAATCTGGCTCTCTGCTATTTGAACGGCCACGGCGTACAGAAGGACGAATCGGAAGCGTTGCGTTGGTATACAAAAAGCGCGGAAAACGGGAATGATTGCGCGCAGTTTGTCGTAGGGCATTATTATTACTACAACGCGAGAATCCCGGAGGATTTGAAAACCGCCGAGCAATGGCTTGAAAAATCAGCCGCGCAGGGTAACACCGATGCGGCGGGTTTGTTGGATTTAGTACGCCCGTTCAAGCACACATTGAGTTTTATTCATATGCGTACTGAGCCGGACAGCGACGCTGCCGAAAGCGGAAACGAACACGCGCAGTTTGTGTTGGGCAATGCTTACTTCTATGGGGAATGGGTGGAAAAGGACTATACCCAAGCCGCGCTGTGGTTCCGAGAGGCCGCAGAAAAGGGCTAC